>JBDRIC010000104.1:0-4826 GCA_043816245.1 Patescibacteria group bacterium | reverse complement strand
CCGAAAAGAATTTTGAGCGCACCTTCTTTCGCGATTGGCGCGGAAAGGGGGTGGATGATTTTCGGGTTTTTAATTTTCGCACCCTGAATTTGTTTTTTTAAATTTCCCGAAACCGTCTTCGCTGATAAATCAAGCACCCCCGGTTTTTTGGAAAGTTCATTCAAAATCGCGGAAACTCCGCCGGCGCGATCGACATCTTCCATGTGGACGGACGGATCGGACGGCGAAACTTTGCAGAGATACGGCGTCCGTTTTGCAATCGTGTTAATCCGTTCAAGCGGATAGCGAATCCCCCCCTCCGCCGCGATTGCGAGCGCGTGGAGAGTGGTGTTTGTCGAACCACCCATCGCCACGTCGAGCGCGAACGCGTTGTCGAGCGATTTTTTGGTGATAATGTCGCGCGGTTTGACGTCTTTTTTAATTAGTTCGAGAATTTTTTTTCCGGCAGCGCGGTACAATTTTTCCCGCCGCGGATCGACCGCGAGAATCGTGCCATTACCGGGCAGCGCTAGCCCGAGAACCTCCGCGAGGCAATTCATCGAATTCGCGGTGAACATCCCCGCGCAGCTCCCCGCCGTCGGGCACGCCGAGTTTTCCAGTTTTTCTAAATCTTTTTTCGAAATCTTTTTTTGCTCGAACTCCCCCACCGCCTCGAAAACTGAAATTAAATCGCAACTTTTTGCACCACAGCGACCAGCCGCCATCGGTCCTCCGGAAACGTAAATCGACGGAATATTCAGCCGCATCGCCGCCATCAGCATTCCGGGCACGGTTTTGTCGCAGTTTCCAATCAACACTAATCCATCGAGGAGGTGCGCTTCCGCCATCGATTCGATCGAGTCGGCGATCAGCTCGCGCGACGGGAGACTGAAATGCATTCCTCGATGACCCATCGCGATGCCATCGCAAATCGCGATCGTGTTGAATTCGAAAGCTTTGCCTCCTGCTTTTTCGATGGAATTTTTAATCATCCGACCGACTTTTTGGAGGTGGACATGACCGGGCACGGTTTCGGAAAATGAATTCGCGATGCCGATGAAAGGCTTTTTCAAATCGGACTGCGCGACTCCGCAGCGGCGCAGCAGTGAGCGGTGCGGCGCGGTTTCGACGGCTTTTTTGAGATAATCGGAACGCATAAATTTGGGGTTAATTATTTGACTTTTAATTCTCGGTGAAATAAAATTCAAGCGCAATCACCACGAAAAGCCCCTTCAGCGGTCCCGTCTGCTGGGGGTTCTTTTCTTTTTGTTGTATTGCAATTTCCGGCGCAAATCATTCATAAAAGCAAGCAGTTTGCCTGCAGATTTTTTCAACAAAGCTGAATACCTAAACTGATTCGGCGCGATCACGCAAAACAACTTTCCTTTTTCTCGAAGGTATCTCGCCAAACAATAAAAATCTCCGTCGCCCGAAACGATGATCGCCTTTTTGTAATTCGGAAATTCAATCATCGCGTGAAGCACGAGTTCCGCATCACAATTTCCTTTCACTCTCCCATCCGCATATTCTAAGATCGGCTTAAAAACGAGAATAAAACCATAACTTTGGAGAGATGTGTACAAATTTTGATTTTCAGGAATAAAGCCGAGAAATAAGAAAGCTTTCTCCACCCCATATTTTTCTCGCAAATAAATTCGAAATTTTTTGAAATCCAAATTCCACCCCAATTCTTGGATGCCAAGGTTAAGATTTTGCGAGTCGATAAACGCGTAATTTTCCAGCGGCTTTTTCACTCGGGAATTTTACCTCAATCTCGAATCAGCAACTCCTCCTCCGGTCGCACCCTCGTATCTTTTTTTAATTCTTTGCTTGGATCGTATTTATCGAGACTCTTTTTACCGAGTTTTTTAACAATCTTTTCCACCGCTTTCCCGATCGGAATCACCTCCTGCACGCCCGAGCTCATGTCGCGAAGAATAATTTTTTTCTCGCGCACTTCCACCTCTCCGAGAATCAGCGCGTACTTCACTTCGAATTTATCCGCCTTCCCAAGTTGATCTTTCATCGAAGCTTTTCCGAGCGCGCCGAGCGCGTGCACTCCCTCTTCGCGCAATTCGGTGAGAAGCTGCAACGCCACTTTCTTCGCTTCGAAACCGAGCTGCGCCACGAAAATATCGATTTGATCTTTGTCCGGCGCGAGAATTCTCGAATCTTTCATATGAGTAATAATTCTTTCAATTCCGCCCGCGTAACCGCACGCGGGAGTCGGCAAACCGCCGAGCTGCTCGACTAGAAAATCATACCTCCCCCCGCCACCGACGGAATTTTGTGCGCCCTCACTTTCATCCCAAAATTCAAAAACAGTGCGAGAATAATAATCCAATCCGCGCACAAGCTGCGGATTTTCGGTGTAATCGATTTCAACCGCGTCGAGCAATTCAAGCACTTTTTGATGATGATCTTTACAATCATCGCAAATCATATTTGCGAATTTTGGGGCATTCTCTGCGAGAATCCGACAATCCTCTTCTTTGCAATCAAGCAGCCGCAGCGGATTTTCTTCCAACCGGCGAACACAGTTTTTGCATAAATTTCTTTCTTTCCCGATGAAATAATCACGCAGCTGATCGGTAAATTTCTCGCGGCATTTCGGACAGCCAATTGTGTTGATTTGGAGAGTTAATTTTCCGGCGATTCCGAGATCCGCGTGAATAAGATACGCGAGCTGGATAATTTGCGCGTCGATGCCCGGATCCGGCTCACCGATTATTTCAAAACCAAACTGGTGAAACTGCCGATACCTCCCTTTTTGCGGGCGATCATGGCGGAAAAATGGTTCGATGTAATAAAGTTCCACCGGCTGCGGCAGCTGATTCATGCCGTGCTGAATGTACGATCGCACGATTCCCGCCGTTCCCTCCGGCTTCAGCGCGTACTCTTCGCCACCTTTTTTCGTGGCAAATGAATACAATTCCTTCTCTACGATATCAGTACCCTCCCCCACCCCTCGTGTGAAGAGATCTTTCGATTCAAAAATAGGGGTGGAAATTCGGCGAAAACCAGCTTGTCTTGCGCGATGGCGCACCACTTTTTTGATAACAGTGAAATAAGCGTGATCTTCTGGTAAAATATCGTGAACTCCGCGCGGGGTTTGAAATTTTACAAGTTTCTCCGGCTTTTCCGAAGAGAGTTTTTTAGACATGTGGAAGAAGTGAAGATGGGACTTGGCTATTTTAGCAAAAAGCTATTGAAAAGAAAGTCTAGTTGTGCTAAAATGCAAAGAACTAAAAACTAAAAAACAAAATGAGTAAAACAAAAATTCTCGCTTTTGTTGCATTAATCTTGCTTTTTTCGGCAATCAGCTCCAATTTAACTTTTGCCGCAGATGTAGATTATTCGACCGCGGAAATCAGCTCTTCTAATCTTTCCGAAGCCACTTTTGAGGCGGAAGCAAAAAGTGACGAAATTGAAAATGATGAAACTGCAGAATTGAAAATATCTCTCGAACTGCTTCGCGCGGAACTCGCAGAAATGAAAAGCGGAATGAAACAATTGCAAGCCAAGGTCTTGGCAGCAGAGATGGATAAACTCAGCAGCCAACTGGCGGCTCTCCAAAAAGAAATCGCGGACGGAGATACGAGCTTCATGAAAACTGAAATACCAAAGTTTGATTTTGATTCCACGCCCGCGCCATCGACTCTGCAAGTTACAAAAATCGAGGATTTCGTGGATTTTGATTTGAAAGAAGAAATTTCAAAAAACGAAAAGGCTGAGGCAACTGAAGAAACTGAAATAGACGAGATCGAAGAAGATTCAGAGTTAGTAAAAAAATTGGAATCGGCGGAAGCCGAGATTGCAGAATTGAGGGCTGCTCTCGAAGAAGAAGAGGAACTCGGAAAAGATAAAGCCGCTCACACCGAGGTAATTAAGAAAACAGAGGAAATAAAAGCCACGAAGAACGAACTCGAAAAAGTGACCGTGGAAGACGCGATGCAAAAATTGGAAGAAGGCGAAATAGAAACAGCCAAAGCGGAGCTCAAAAAACCATCCAACATCATCGCGCCACTCCCGCATCAACTCGTCCAGGTAGTCCCAGCCGTTCTCGCTCTCCCCAGGAAACTTGCCGAACCACAACAGCTTGCCGATGGCCGCCGCATTGATGTCGTCGCCCGGCGGACGGTCGAAAAGCCACTCCACGACCGAGATGTATCCGATCTTCCCCTGGTCCACGCCCATCGTTATCAGGCGGTCGCCGCCGACCTGCGGGCGTTTGTCGTTGATCGAGTGCCCCTTGATGCAATTCTCGATCATCTCGTCCGTGACCTGGGCACCCTCCGCAATGAACGGCACGCCCAGCTTGCTGCAATGAAACTCCGTGTTCGCCGCCTCGTCACCCAGCCCGCGATGGTAGGCAATCACCAACTCACCAGGCGTCACCGTGGACGAGTAAAGCTGGTTGATGTAAAAGCCCCGCGCTTCCTCCGCCGAGCCGTTCGTTTCCGTCGCCTGCCACCGACCGCCGGCCAGAAACTCCGGCTTGGCCTCGTGCTCCAAGCGGTGCTGGCACTCCTTGCACTTGAGGAACGATTCCTTGCAGCGGGGGTCATTGACGGACTCGCCGATGATCTCCACGCAATCCGGCCAGATCAGTTCCGTCCATCGGCCACAGTGCGGGCATTGGAAGTAGAAGTGCTCCTGGGTGCTCGTCAAGTACAGCTTGTGGATGCCGTACTTGGGAACGGTCGGGGTCGAGATCGCCAGAATGTGCTTCTCGATCTGGCCCGACAGCCGCTCCAAGGCCAGCCACACTGCATGGGTATCCATCTCGTCCAACTCGTCCAAGACCAACTCGGACACGGGGATGGACTTCAGGTTGCTGTCGCCAC
>JBDRIC010000103.1:0-9480 GCA_043816245.1 Patescibacteria group bacterium | reverse complement strand
GCCAATCTGTTTTTAGCCAAATAAAAAAACTATGCAAAACCCCCGACTCCGACTCAGTTGTTTGGCGAATGGTTTGCGTTTCAACTTTGACTGATTGAGATGCGCTGACTCGATCCGATTTTCGCAAGGGCTTGCTGCTCGCCCTGCTTTCCAAAATATTAATCCTCTCCCCTAAATTATTAATTTTTATAAAAGCAAAAACGAGAGCGACTGCAATAATGATGTAAATCGTTATCATAATGTTTAATTAATTGAACTCAGTTTAACTACTTCGAGAATTTGAAACAATGCTGTCATCAAATAATTTGCTGAGTTAAAAAATTTTAACCAAGAGCGATCATAATAATTCCTACCTATTGGCAGGCAAGCCTGTCAAATAAAATTCCTGTAGTTATTTTGAAATTTTGGATTTATTTGAAAATTTGAAGCTTGAGTTTTGAAAATTAAAAAGTCTACCTCTGAGTAAAACACGCTTTATCTTCAGAGTGCTAAAATCCTACTGTCCTTATTTTTTCATATTATCCGATGAAACTCTCCCAATCTCTCTCGCAAACAAGCAAAACCATCGCCCACGACGCCGACAGCGTGAACGCGAAACTACTCACGCAAGCCGGTTTCGTAAAAAAAGAAGCAGCGGGGGTTTATTCGTATCTGCCGTTTGGCAGAAGAGTGCTGGCGAAAATCGAAGGGATCGTCCGCGAAGAGATGAATGCAATCGGCGGGCAGGAAGTGCTCATGCCAGCACTCACTCCGCTGGAAAATTGGAAGAAAACGGGGCGCGACACTGTGGCGATTGCTTTCCGTCCGACAGAAAAAACGGTGCTCGGTTGGAGCCACGAGGAAATCATTACCCCGCTCGCGAAACAGCGGGTGAAAAGTTATCGAGATCTGCCACTCGCCGCATATCAAATTCAAACAAAATTCCGCAACGAGCCGCGCGCGAAATCAGGGCTACTCCGCGGACGGGAGTTTTTAATGAAAGACTTATATTCTTTCCACACAAATCAAGAAGATTTGGCTGAATATTATGAACGAGTGAAACAAAGTTATTTTCGCATCTTTGAAAAATGCGGACTGAAAAGTTTCCTCGTCGCAGCTGGCGGCGGCGATTTCACGGAAAACATTTCCCATGAATTTCAAGTACTCACGGAGGCTGGCGAGGATCGAATTAAAATTTGTGAAAAATGTGAGCTCGGCTGGAATATCGAGCTAAATATTTCGAAATGCGAAAAGTGCGGCGGCGAATTGCGGGAAGCGAAAGGCTCGGAAGTGGGGAACATCTTCGATCTCGGCACGAAATATTCGGATGCCTTTGACCTGAATTTTGCGAACGAAAAAGGCGAACAGCAAAAAGTTTTGATGGGCTGCTACGGCATCGGCGTGTCCAGATTAGTCGCGACGATCGCAGAGGTGTGGCACGACGAAAAAGGTTTGATTTGGCCGGAGAGCGTCGCGCCGTTCGCGATAAATTTAATTTCGCTCGGCAAGGACGAGGCGGTAAAAAAAGAGGCAGAGAAGATTTACGAGAAGCTCCGTGAGAAGAACGTGGAAGTGCTTTTTGACGAACGGAATTGCGGAGCGGGCGAGAAGTTTGCGGATGCGGATTTGATCGGGATTCCGCGGCGAGTGGTGGTGAGTTCAAAAACTTTGGAAAAGGGCGGTGTGGAATTAAAAAAACGGAATTCAGAAAAAGTGGAAATCGTGAAAGTTGATGAGATTTTGAAAAAATAATTTGAAGAGTTAAACTCCTAAAAGTTTTAAATTCCTAACCCCCTCAAAATGAGAAAATTCATCATCGCTTTCGGCATCATACTTTTGGCTGGCTGCAAAATCCCGACCGGGATGGAGGAAAATTCTCTACCCCCTCCACCTCCTCCCCCTCCCCTACCACTTATTGAGGAAATCATGCCTGTTCCGCCAATGGAGGAATTCTTTGATGATTCTGAAGCTGCACTTCCGATCGATGATTCTCTCGAAAGTCCCGACATGACACCTCTAGTCGAAGAAATTCTAGATCCAACCGAAGAACCGCTGCCACCTTCGATTGAGGAATAGTCAGGAAATGTTTTCAATAAAAAAACCACCACTCGTAAGAGCGGTGGTTTTTTGAATCCGCAGAGACACATTGCAATGCGTCTCTATCCTGAATCAGCCCAATCCCCACCCGCGCAGCAAAACAATCACCGTGCCGGCAACAAGAGGAACTGTCACATTGTCGTTGAGCAGTTTTTGATTGAAACGAATCTCTCCAAATTTATTTTTCGAGCGAACTCAAGCCGAGGGGTTGAGAATTGAAAGGAGTGAAGTCGAATATTCAACTGTGTTAAATTAATTTCATTCCCGAGCCCAATAAAATATCGTTCCTGCTATTAGAGAATGAAAAATTTTGCGGTAAATATCGCATACCATCTGCACGACTTAAAAACTGGGATTATGGATCCGATGGCGCGTATTTCATCACAATCTGCACACAAAATCACGAACATTATTTCGGTGATATCGAAAATAAAAAAATGCAATCATCGGCAATCGGAAGAATGGCAGAAAAATGTTGGCTGGCAATACCGAAACATTTTCCATTCGTGGTGTTGGATGCATTCGTCGTCATGCCAAACCACATGCACGGAATATTGTTTATTCAGAAAATGCCGTTTGTAGAGACGCAACCGTTTGTAGAGACGCAACCGTTTGTAGAGACGCAAGATTTTGCGTCTCTACAAACACGACAACCACGAAATATCATTCCGCCTCAACACCCGCAAAATTGGCAACCCAACAAATTCGGACCACAATCCAAAAATATAGGGTCAATCATCCGCGGCTATAAAATCGGCGTCACCAAATTCGCAAACACAAATGAAATAACATTCAAATGGCAGCCTCGTTTTCACGACCACATCGTTCGCAACGAGAAAGAATTAAATCGTATTCGCGAATATATTTGGTTGAATCCCATAAGCTGAGAAAATGATCGAAATAATTTGATGGTTAAATCACAGCGAAATTAAAATCCCCACCCGCGCAGCAAAACAATCACCGTGCCGGCAACAAGAGGAACCGTCACATTGTCGTTGAGCAGTTTTTGATTGAAACGAATCTCCATCGCCTCGAAAATCATCGCGATAAAAGCCGCAGCGAAAGCCTCAAGCGGCGCGACAAAAACCATCGCCGCCGCCCCGCCGAACGCCCCGCCGGCAATCGTGCCTTCGAGTAGTTTTTTGTCAGAAAGTTTTGTTCTCAGTTTTCCGAACGGACCGATCAGCGAACTCACCCCATCACCGACCGCGAGAATGAGAATCGCCGCATACGCGATTTCCGGCGGAAAAATTTGAAGGGCGAGAATCACGCCGATGAAATATGTGATCGCCCCTTTCCCTGGTCGGACTTGTTTGCGTTCGAATTTGTCGAGAAACCACGCCACAATCGGAATCCGAAACTTCAATGAAAGCCACGAGAGGATAATCCCGAGAATGAGAATCCAAAAAAGATTCCACGAGTCAAGAATCCCGTGATTGAGAAGCGTGACAAGAGTGAGCCCTAAAAAAATGTGGAGCAACTGCCGCCGAATTTCGAGAGGAGTGACGGGCATCTTGGCCATATTTAGAAGGCGAGTTAAATTTTAAGATTGTAGAATTCTACAGGAAGAGATTCTGAAGAAGGGTGTAAATTTTAAATTTATAATTTTAAGTTTTAAAACAATTTTTAATTTCTTAATTCTTTAATTTTGAAACTTTTCAAAATTTGAAAATTGAAATATTCGATTTTGTTTTAAAATTCGAAACTTAAAATTTAAAATTAATTACTGGTTATTGGAGTTTGGAGAAATACTGAGAAGTGTTTCGAAATTATCATCCCGCGCGCATTTGTTTTGAATCTCCTTCCCGCAAATTTCACAGCGGTGGACGACAACCCACTTACCGTGTTTTTGAAAAATCGCTGCCGGTTCCATCTTCCCGCCGCAGTTTGAATTTCGATCGCCGGGAACTTCAGAATCAACATGCAAACTCCATAAACAAAACGGGCAATGATTGCGCGCGGTTTTCTCAGCAGGCGAAACAGAGCGATCGCAATTCGCACAGCGGAAACTAGAATTCGTGGAATTTTTGTCCTTCATGTTTTTCATTCCAGTGAAGTTAACTCCGAGCTGGCGGGTTTTTCAAAGTCCGAGGAAAATAAGAATTTGAGAATCAAGCGCGAGAATGACCATCAAATACGCAAGGAGAACGCCTCCCATCACATCGGAGAAAAAATGCAGTTCGAGATACATGCGGGAAATCGCCACGAGAAAAGCAAGCGTAAGAAAAAGAACACTCCACGCCGGCCAAAAAATCGCAATTGTAAAAGCCGCGACGAAACTACCGGCAGCGTGGGCAGATGGAAATGCAGAATCGATTTTACCAAGATAAGTGGTGTTGCCGAACGGACGAACGCGTTTGAAAATGTATTTCATCACAAAAGCCAAGCCTGTGGAAAGCAAGCACGCGAGAGTGAGCGCAGCGACAGAAAACCAAACAATATCATCTTCCATTTTCAAAAAAACAAAAATTGTGGGAATAATGTAAAGCGTAAAAACCACGAAAGGCGTAAAAGAAATCGCGCGGAAAAACTTATCGATGATGGGATGGAATTTTTTACGCAGCTGCTCGGTAAACTTGAGAATTAATTTGTCAATATAAAAAAAGCCAATGAGGGTGAGAGAAACAAGAACCGCGATCAGCCACCAATTCAACATCGCAATTAATTTTAGCAAAAAGTTGTGATAAAGTTTCTAAGAAATTTCTAATTTCAGACACCAAGGTTAACGAGAGATTAAATCATCGCTTGGCAGAATTTCGCACTGCATGACAATTTCCAATCCGTCAATTTCTTAATTTTCAAAGGTTTCAAAAATTGAAAAATTATTTCATTGAAAACTGTTTAGAAATTAGAAATTAGAAATTTTTAAAAACCCAATCCATGAAAAAAACCTCGCTGACATTTCTGATAACCGGCGGGACCGGATTTCTCGGTTGCCACGTCGCGCGAGAGCTCGTGAGGCGCGGGATGCGCGTGAAGCTGCTTGATCTCGAAAGTTTGAATGAGCCGGATTTGTGGGGACGAGTGGAGAATTATGTCGGCGATGTGAGAAATAAAATTCTAGTGGAAAGACTGATGGAGGACGTGGACGTGGTGATTCACGCGGCAGCAGCCCTCCCGCTCGCGCAACCGGAAGAGGTTCGTAGCACGACGATCGGCGGGACGAAAGTCGTTTTGGAAAGCGCGCAGAAGAATAAAGTGAAGCGTGTGATTTATATTTCTTCTACTGCGGTTTACGGCGTGCCGGAGAAACATCCGATTTTCGAAAATGATGCCAGAATCGGAGTGGGACCATACGGCGAAGCGAAAATCAAAGCGGAAAAAATGTGCGAACAGTCCCGGGGAGAAGGAATGATTGTACCGATCATCCGACCAAAAACTTTCATCGGCAGCGGACGACTCGGCGTTTTTCAAATTCTTTTCGATTGGGTGAGGCGGGGGTGCCGCATTCCGGTGATCGGCGACGGGAGGAATCGGTACCAACTTTTGGGTGTGGAAGATTTGGTAAACGCAATTTGGCTGGCGGCTAGTAAACCCGCGCGCGCTGCGAATGATACTTTCAATGTCGGCGCGAAAGAATTCGAAACTGTGGAAAAAGATCTCACGAAATTTTTCAAAGCGGTGGACTCAAATTCGCGCGTGCTGCGGACTCCGGCGAAAGCAATCAAACGGACTCTCGCGGCTCTTGAGCGGTTGAATCTCTCCCCGCTGTACGCGTGGGTGTACGCCACCGCTGATCGCGACTCTTTCGTTTCGACAGAGAAAATTGAAAAAAAACTGGGCTGGCGGGCGAAGTATTCGAACGCGGAAACTTTGATCCGTACTTTCGAGTGGTATCAGAAACACTGGAAAGAATATGAAAAAGCCACCGGCATCACGCATCGCGTGGCGTGGAAACAGGGCGCGCTGAAAATCGCCCGCTGGATTTTGCAGTGAAAAAGTCGGCAGATTTCAGTTGGCAGTCAGCAGCTTTCAAGTTTTCGAGAAAACAAAACCAACCCCATATGTCGATAGACAGAAATTCAAAAATATCGCGGGGTAATTCTAACCCGAGGGGTTGGATTTTGGCAGCTTGCAGAAGTTTGAGAAAGCAAGCGAGACCTGAAGTCAGTTGCGTGATAATTAGCAAAATTCCACCTTCCACTTTCCAATGTCCACTCTCCAAACTTTGGTGGGTCGGCTGGGATTTGAACCCAGGACCATCAGCTTAAAAGGCTGCTGCTCTACCAACTGAGCTACCGACCCGAGAATAAGAATTCAAAAAGTGGAGGGATTTTAACAAAAAAGCCCCCCTTAAAAAAGTAAAAATTGAGTGGCGAACTTCATTGAGAGCAATCCCCCGGGCAATTACAGATGTTTTCAATTTCTTCGCAAACTCCGTTGCCGCAATTCAGACAAGTCCCCACCGGTGATCCACCGACATTCAAACTAGTTGTACATTCGCCATTTTCGACTTTGCGGGTATCCATCCCCGAAGCCCACTCCGTCAATCCCGAACAGCAATTTTCCGGATATTCATCGGTAAAAACTTTTGAAAACTTTTCGCCTTCTTGTGCGCAATTCGTTTCGGAATTTTCTGCTTTCTCCACATTTTCAAGTGGGACATCTGTATTCTCCTCATCCCCGCTGTTCCCTTCTGCTGACTGCAAACTGGAATCTGCCAACTGTTCGGCGAGTTCGCGAGCCTCTCGATCAGCTTCCAGCCGATTTTGTAATTTGTCCAGCCGCGCCTGAATATTCCCCTCAAGCTCTGTAATCATTTGATCGCGCATCGTATTCTCTTTGGCGAGAACCCACTCCGCGGCTTTTTCGGTGAAGGCTGCTCGAATAGCGTTCTCATCCACTGCTGAAGGTAACGTGAAACCGCGCACCACCCGGTTGAATTCCGCCTGTTCGATTGCGAAGGCAACCGGTCCGTCAAAGGTCGCACCTGTGCCACCCTCCGGGCAAAATTCGCGAACCACTGCCCACACATCGTAATTCAAATCACCCGATTCGGTAGCACCCTCGTCAATGTAAACGAACTCCGCAAATACTCCCCCGTCGCAAGTCGGTTTGATCAATTCGCGCGCGAGATAGTCGCGAATCATATTGCCGAGACCGCGCTCGTTTGAATTGTAAGGCTCGCTGCTCTCACGGCAGCCGCAGCCTTTTTTGTCGGTAAAGAACGCTCGCCCTTGCGGACAAGTGAAAAAGATCGTTTCGCATTCACTGAGTTTTTCGCTGACATAAAAAATTTTGGGAGCCTCCTTTTTTTTGGCAACCACTTCACCTGATTCGGTTTCGGCTTTTGTTTCTTCTTTAATCTTTGCAGAATCCTCCTCGTCTCCGCCGAAACACGCCGGCAGCAATAAAATAATCGCAAGAGCGGCGAACATTTTTTTGGAAAAATCTTTCATGATGAGGGGGTTAGGTTAATTCATCTCCGCTAGAGACGGACGAGCATTTTGAGTAAATTTTATTGCGAGAGTTTCGATTTTAGCAACACTACAATTTTGGCAACTTGCGCGCGTGTGAGTGTGTCGCGAAGACCGAACATCCCGTTTTCATAGCCGGAGATGATGGCGTTTTCTTTCGCCCACGCGATCGCGGCGGAATATGGATGTGAAGTACTCACGTCGGGAAATGGTTTTTCGGAAACTGCAGGAATCTCGACTCCGGCAGCGGTAACGAGAACCCACACTGCCTCACCGCGAGAAACTCCGTCAGCAGGAAAATATTTTTCGGAAGAAGTCCACGCTGCACCGATATTTTGAAGCGCGTTCACAAAAGGGTTGAACCAATCGCTTGTGAGAAAATCTGTGAAATCGCTCGCTGAATCATCCTCGATTAATTCGAAAGATTTCGCGGCAATCTTCGCCAGCTCCGCGCGGTTAATCGTGGTGTCGGGCTGAACCGTGCCGTCGGGATAGCCGGAGAAAATTCCATCGCGATTCAGACGAGCCATAAAACCAGCCGACCAGTGATCGGCGGCTAAATCGAAATACTTTGAAATCGCATTTTCGAGCTCCGTGAGCGTGATTCCGGCTCCCGCTGCCAGCTCCACTTCGGAAGTTAATTCCGGCTCGATCGGTGGCGTGGAAGCTTCGCATTCTCCGCCTGAATATTCGGTGACACCCGCAACTTCCGCATTACAGGCATTGGAATAAGTCACTCCATCGCTCCCGCAAACCGGCGCGTAATCGGCGGTGCAGGCAACCGGCTCCTCTTCAACTTTTTCAACGAGAGTGATCGAGACTTCTGCCAAGTTCGAACTGATATTCCGCCCGTCGGTGGCGCGGAGAATGTAGGAAACCGTGTTGCCGATTTTGACATCCGAATCGATAAACTCTTCCTCTCCTCTGCCAATTTCGGTAAAAGGAGTGCCGGAAATCGGCAGCGGACTCACTCCGCGGAGAATTTGAATTTGCGAAACATCCATATCCGATGGATCGGTCCACGTGATTTTTACAGTGGAATCAATCTGAACGAGCTTAATATTTTCGGGCGAATCCGGCGCATAGCCATCTTCGTAAGCACTTATCCAAACCTGCATCGACCTCGAATCGGCAGCGACGGCTGAACCGCCGGACTCGAGTACTAGTTCTAATTTTGCATTCGCGTCCGACCAGTAAAATCCTTCGACAAATAAACCCGCAACCTTCACGCTCTCCCCCGCCGCGAAGTCTGCGGAAACTTCGATCACCGCAGTTTTGTCGGAATCTTCGTAGCTCACCGCTACGGTAGAACTGTTGAATTTGCCGGAATCCACCGCCGAACCGGTGAGCGTGACAGAGGAAACCCGATCATCCCAAATCACGGGAAAACTTGCGGGGATGCGAATACGGATGTCCCCGCTCGCGGTAATCTGCGGAGCAGCGGAATCGTCGGTGATCGTGATATCCCGAACCTGCTCGATGTTTTGATATTGGCTGAATGACTGATCAGCCTCGGAAGAAATCGTCGGAGCGGCAAGCGCGGGAGCCGCGACGAAGAAGAAGATTGCCACGGCGAGAAAAATTTTAGTATTCATGAGAGATAATTAGCGACCAACCTTATTGACCTTCTCAACTTTACCAGCCTTAGTAATCTTCCTAATCTTCCGCCTCGCTTTTTAACTTAGCATTGCGGATGAATTCAAATTGGCTGGAAACAAAACTCTGCATCCCCGGATTCGGATTTTCGGAATCTTGATTGTAGCGAATGAAATTTTCAAGATTGATCTGCGCATCGTCGAAATGCTGAGCGGAAACGAGCGCGCGAATCGCGTCGGAGAGAGCTTCAGTATTGCTCGGATTAGCTTCGAGCAGCTGACCGTAATATTTCGCGGCAGTTTCAAATTCCCCCACCTCCTCGTACATCACGGCTAAATTATTGAGCGCGGGAAAATGGGCAGGATTGACTTCAAGAATCTTTTTGTAAATC
>JBDRIC010000102.1:0-3373 GCA_043816245.1 Patescibacteria group bacterium | reverse complement strand
CATAATCTGAAAGATTACAATGCGACCTTCCGGATGATTGCTTCGCTGGTAAACTTTCGGACACTCCAAAGAAATTTTGAATAGTTTGAAAAACTATCGGGTAGTTGTCTCTTGAGATTGAGTTATTTCGCAGGGGTACTAGTGTAATCAGTGGTTCAGACAGTTAGCGTGATTTGAGAAAGCGGAAATGACATCTCGAATCTCCACGATTTTATTCATGAATGTTTTTCCAACATCCACTTTCCACTTTCCACCTTCCATTTGGGGGTTAGTTTCTAGCAGCACGATTATGGAATCCGCCGCGGCGGATAGGAATCTCCAAGTATTTTCTCAAACTAAAAATCCGTTGATTCAAAAAAAGAGAAAGTGAAATAAATTTCTCGACGTGGCGGTCTTCCTCGAAAAGTTTTTTCGTGTAAAATTGTCGGCATGCAACTTCAAAAAATTTACGAACTGGCGATTCAAAAAGGTATCGAAAACGATCCTCGCCCGAAAAGTGAAATCACCCGTTTCCTCGCGGATGAGAAAAAGGTTTTCGAAAAGCTGGAAAAAAAGGAGCGGGAGTTTTTCGATCCCGAACGATTGAAAAATCCGTACTCCGACACGCGCATCCTCTTCGGCAATCCAAATTCCGAAGTCAAAAAAATCGCGGTGGGGATTGATTTTGATTCGGGCGAGTTGTTGCTCGTCCATGAATTGAATCGATCCGGAAAAAAAATTGATCTTGCGCTTTCCCACCATCCG
This sequence comes from Patescibacteria group bacterium, assembly GCA_043816245.1. Lineage (GTDB taxonomy): Bacteria > Patescibacteriota > Gracilibacteria > JAHISY01 > JAHISY01 > JAHISY01. Next base: position 2,629 of record JBDRIC010000102.1, on the reverse strand, counting down.
GAAGGAATTGCCCTCGCGCGGCTCGATGGCGTGATGAAGTTGCAGGAAGATCTGTATTCACAAGCGGGAGTACCAATCAACATTATCGAAAAGCTAATGGACAAAGAAATTCAAAAAGTGATTCGAGCAATTCATCCGATCAATCATCAAAAAAATATCGACATCGCGAGGATTCTGAAAATTCCGTACGCGTGCACCCACACCGTCGCCGACAATCTCGCGTATCGTTTTGTCGAAAAATTGATTCAAAAAAAGCAGTTGCGGACGGTAGGTGACGTGATTGATGTTTTATTAAATGAGCCGGAATATCGCGAGAGCGCGAAGCGAGGAGTGCCGCCGATTGCGTTTGTTGGCAACAAAAATTCCCGCGCGGGAAAAGTCGTCGTTACCGGTTTTACCGGCGGGACTTCGGGTTCGTCCGAAGTTTACGAGTCGATGAAACACGCGGGAGTCGGTACCGAAATTGCGATGCACATGAAACCGGAGGCGCGGAAAGAAGCGGAAAAGCATCACATCAATGTAGTCATTGCCGGTCACATCGCTTCCGATTCGCTCGGCATGAATTTGCTTTGTGACGCTTTTCAAAAAGCAGGAGTAAAAGAAATACTGCCGATGGGCGGGTTCACTCGTTTTGTTCGGAAGTAAATTATCCATTCGGACAAAGAACGAGCGGCTCTCTTGTTTTGCCTTTTTGTAAAAACCCAAAATCGGAAAATACCTATTTAGCTAAATAGGTATTTGACAAAATTCCCACAAAAAATAAAATAAAAACATGAACGATGAAAACATTTTATTGGCGCAATTTTTCAAATCATTTGCTCATCCGACCCGCGTCGGCATTGTCAAAATTTTGCGCAAAAACAAAAAAATGAACTTTACCGGTTTAGTCGATTCTTCCAAATTTTCTTGGGGGACGATTTCCGACCACCTCAAATTTTTGACGCAATCAGGGGTGGTTCAAAAAACGACGCGTCGTAAAAATGCCGAAGTCCTTTATTTTGTTGATGAAAAAATAATGCGTAATTTACCCAAAAAGTTTTTTTGAATTTATTTATCACAAGACCCCTCACAATTTCGCGAGGGTTTTTATTTTGCCAAGAATTTGCCGAAATTATTTCTCGAACAACTTCCGAATCTTCGCGCCGACTTTTTCAATCGGGTGCTTCTTTTCTTCCGCGCGGAGTTTTTTCATCTGCTTCATCCCGCTCGCGCACTCTTGCATCCAGCCGCGCGCGAATTTCCCGCTTTCGATATCTTTCAGCGCGACCTTCATTCGCTGTTTCACGCTTTTGTCGATAATTTTCGGACCGACCGTTCGTCCGCCCCATTCGGCGGTATTACTCACGACCTCGTACATCCGCGCGATGCCGCCTTCGTAAATCAAATCCATGATGAGTTTTGTTTCGTGCAAACATTCGAAATAAGCCAACTCGGGCGGGTAGCCTGCTTCCACGAGCGTTTCGAAACCGGCTTTGATCAGCTCCGCCATCCCGCCGCACAAAACCGTCTGCTCGCCGAATAAATCTTCGAAAGCTTCCTGCGCGAAAGTTCCTTCGAGCACTCCCGCCTTTGTGAAAAACATCGCTTTTGCCATTGCGAGCGCGATTTTTTTCGCATCGCCGTCTTCATTCCGCTCCACGCAAATCAGCGCGGGCACGCCGAATCCTTCGAGATAACATTTCCGCTCTTCCGTACCCGGACATTTCGGTGCGACCATGATTATATTCACGCCGCGCGGCGGTTTGATTCTTTTGAAAACGATCGAAAAGCCGTGCGAGAAGGAAAGCGTTTTGCCCGCCGTCACGAATTTCGCAATCTCTTTCTCGTAGACTTCCCGCTGCACTTCATCGGGAATCAAAATGTGGATGATCTCCGCTTTTTTCGCGGCATCTGCGATTGAAGCAACTTTCAAACCATCTTTTTTCGCCAATTTTGCCGACGGTCCATTCAGCCGCACGCCGACCACGACATTCATTTTCGAATCGTGCAGCATCTGAGCTTGCGCGCGACCCTGCGCTCCGTAACCGATCACTGCGATCGTTTTGTTTTTCAGAATGCTGACATCAGCATCTTTATCGTGGTAGAGCTTCATATAAATTTAAAATTAAAAAGTAAAAATTAAAAAGTAGGGAAATTGGCGAACTTTTACTCCAAATTTTCCTCGGCTTCAACATCGATCTCAGTTTCATTGACCGTCTCCTTTTCAATCTCCACCCCAGTTTCCGACTCCACCCCTGTTTCAATCTCCTCCTCCACTGCCGGAACGGGGATGAATTGCAGCGGATCGATTTCCTCCGCATTTTCCGGAATCTCGATTTGTTGAGGCTGATTTATTTCCGAAATTTTCGAACTCGCCGCGATTTTCACCATCCCTGCCGGCAACGCCGCGATGCCGAGATCCGCGAGATTCAAATCCAGCGCGAATTCATAGCCATAAAGAATGCCGTCTTCCTTTCCGATTCGAAGCAGAATTTGCGGATTACTCTTTTCCACGACTTCCCGAATCATCCGCTGCGCCTCCGCTTCTTCCTCTTCGTCCATTTCAAACGGATTTGCCATCCCGCCGAGATGAGACGGGGCAAACATTTTTTCAAGTTCCGCAAAAAAGGCATCTGAAGCCAAAATGTCG
>JBDRIC010000101.1:0-12425 GCA_043816245.1 Patescibacteria group bacterium | reverse complement strand
TCCGGAATTTTGGAAAAATCTCCCGCCGCCCTCGCGGCTGATTTTTCGCGGAAGCGAAGTTTGGTCGGTTTTATTTTTCGAGTTTTCATTTTTATTAATTTGTTACCCCCAAATATCCAGAGGATTTACTTGTAGTTTTTTAAACGGTCACGAGAATACCGCCCGCAATCACGAGAATTGCGCCGATGATTATTTTTGTAATCGCGACACCAGTGAGTCCCGCAAATTCTTTCAGTAAAACGAGACCGAGAACTGTCGCGACAAGTGTGTTCGTGTTGAAAAGCGCAACGAACTGAGAAGCGTTCGCCCCTTTCCTGTAACCGAGCGCGATGCAAACCGAACCGAGCGCGAAAAGCAGCGCGGCGAGAAACGCAAAGCCCCACTCTTTTTTGGCGAAAAGTTGAAGATTATCTTTGAAATAAACGAGTAGCGCGATGTTGATCGTGATAATCACGACACCGGAAAGAATCCCGTACGCGAACGGCGAGAGCGTGTGCGCGGAAAGTCCGCCAAGCGCGAGTTTTTGGGGAATATTCGCGGCGCCGAGCATCAGCGCGGCTCCGAGTCCGAAAAGTATCCAAGCAGGCAAAGAATTTAATATTTAAAATTGAAAATTTATTATTTCTATTCCAGATAAACTCCCCCAATTCTAGCAAAAAAACGGTATTTTCGCAACCGTCGCTTCCTAACTCATCAACTCAATGACTCAATGACTTGCTGACTTATTGGACTTATTGACTTATTGACTCAATCACTTATTCCGCGCCAACCCGAGCGAACCGGACTTCTCAGCTTTCGTGGATTGCGGAGTGTGTTTGCGGCACTTCGCGCAAAACCGCTTGCGGTTTTCGATCTTCGAATTATTGGCTTTATTCAGATAAGTCTGACCGGCTTGCGCGCCACATTCCGAGCAAATCCAAACCGAAGCGACAATTTTGTTTCCTCCTCGTGACATTTTGATTGAATTAACAGAATAAGATTCTAGCGGAAAAAGTTTTCGAAGAGAAGTAGTTGATTGGAATGCAGTTTTGTGGTAAAATGACAAGAAACCAAAATGCAAAATTCTACCCTCTCGGGCGCGTTCGATTCCCTGCGAAAAAAACATCTTCGAGTTGAAGATTTGCAGGAACTGCTTGAGCAAATCAAAAAGCGGATTAAGCGAAAGATTCGCCCGCGCAAATTAAAGAGTTTGAACGAAAAGCAGAGGGCGAATTCGAAAAAATCTGATCTCGCGAATCTGCGCCTCGCGGTGGAGTTTCGAAAAAAAATGGATGCGGTGAAACAGAATATTCGGAAAAGTAACTAAAAAAACTTCACAATGGTCATTCCAAAAATCGAAATCGCGCCACAAAAAGACCCGCCCAAAATCGATGTTTTGGCGCGACAAATCGAGGCGCTAAAAAACGATACAACTCCTGAAAAATTAAAAACTGTCGAGCCGCGACTTTCTTATCTGAGCGGAAGAATTGAAATTCTGAAAAATTCGCGGGCGGGACATATCGAGGAATTGGTAAAAATAAATGAGGAGTTTGAAAAAATCCGCGAAGAACTTGGGATCAAATTTTTTATCGAGCGGTTTGAGATAAGCGAAGAGATTGCCAAATTTATGCGAGAGAACCCAGATGCAAAGCTGGCGGAATTGAGGGCAGAGGATTTCACGCAAAATCCAGAGCTGCAGAGTGATTGGGAGAATATTTTGGAGGATGTACTGAAAGGAATAGAACTGGAAAAAGGAATGCAAAGCAAAAAATTCGATTGGAAAAATCCGAAAGAATCTTTCAAGAAAATTGGAAAAGTGGGAGAAGAAGCATGGGAACAGATAAAAACGCATCCTCTTTTAGCTGCAGGGTTGTTGATTGCTGGAACTGCTTTTGTTATTAATCTTTTTAAAAAAGAAAAAGGATTTTTTGACTGGGTCAAAACCGGATTATCCGGAGGACTCGCAACATGGCTTGCACTTTCAATTTTCAAGGAAGATTGCGATAACGACCCTAAAAAACAAAGTATCCCTGAAAAAATAGCAAGAGTGGCTTTGGGAGATCAAATTGTTAATAATACAAAAGAAACTTACGAGAAAATGAAAAATTTCATCAACCCTGAAAAAGAAAAAGAATTTCTCGGAGGATACACACCAAACCTATCCAAATTTATTAGAAGTTTCTCTGAAAGTGCGGAAAGAAACGACTCGGCAGAGATGAAAGAACATTTCGGTAAACTTTATGCAGCTGCCCAAAATGAAAATGCTCGCATCGCGGTCGAGACTAAAAAAGACGGTGGCTTCAACATCTATCTCATCCCGAAAGGAGTAGCCAAAGTTTTTAGCTTCAGCTGGAAACTGACCGATGCGGTAGTAAGCGATTTCGGCACTTTTCTTGCGCGTTCAGAAAGTCCGTGGTGGCGAAGCGGCGGCGCAATTATCGATTTAAACTCTTGGATTCCAGCTACGGGAGCCGCGGTCGGCACAATCACTTCAATCTCAAGCTTGCTCGTAAGGCCTACAATTAATCCGCTTAAAATAATCGGTCGCGTTGGAGCTGGAACAACCAAAGGTGCCTTCAAAGGGTCAACTGTTGGAGTTTATCGAGGAACTAAAGTAATTTTGAGTGCTAGAAATTGGAACGAGATGGTGCGCTATCATAGAACTGCTTTTGAGCTTGCCAAGTTAAATTTTTTGGAAAATTTTGGAGGCAAACAACTTCGCTGTTTGAAAAATCCAGCTAAATTTATTTATGAGTATCCTCGCAAAATTGCTAAAAAAGCCTATTATCTCAAACGCGCTCGATTACTTTCTGAACTGGAAGCCCACGCTGGATGGACAGGGAAGAAAAAGCTTGAAGCGATTCAGAAGGCGATTAAAGAAACTAAAAGCTTGGCAAAAGCTAAAGTGGGAGTAACTACTAAACAATTCGAGCGAGCTATCCGAAAAGGAGAAAAACAAGTTTTCAAAAAAAGTGCTGAAAGAATTGCAAAAAGAACAGCGAGAAAAACCGCTGTTAAAGAAACTCTCAAAAAAAGTGTCAGCAAACTTCCACATCTCAAAGTTCTTCGTCAAAAATTAATCGCTATTCTCGCAAAAGGAAAAGTCCCCAAAGAAGCACTTAAACAAATTGTAAAATTATTACCAAAGCCGGTTCGAATTGCTGTAACTGGTGCTGCCTCGCTTGGCACTGCAGCCATAACTGCAATTATTTGGGATGCGGTTTTCCCAGAAGAAGTCGGTGCCGGTAGCGAAGTTAAATCGTTGAAACAATCCATTTTGTATCAAGAGTTTGTTGGTCGACAGAAGCTACCGGATGAATACGTTTGGTGGATCAGTCAAGGATATCACAGAGACAAACTATCAAAACTCGATGAATCACAAAAATTAAAAATTATCGAAGCAATCCATGCAGCCAACGCGCGAATCGAAAAAGAGCTTCCCGGCACTCCTCTCTTCGAAATACCGCCAGAATTAGAAACCAAAAACTAAATCATCACCTCCGCTATCTGCACCGCATTCAGCGCCGCGCCTTTCAATAGCTGATCACCGCAAACGAAGAAATCAGACGATGAACTTTAAATAATTTTCTTTTGAAATAACCTCAAACGAGGCATTGGGGTAATTTTGTTTCCAGTCTTTAGGCTCTCGAACCTTACCTCCTCGCCACTTACACTCATAACCAAAAAGCTTCCCCTCGCGCTCCTCCACAATATCAACCTCCTGCTGATCCCAAGTGCGCCAAAAATACACATTTGCAGAAATATTTTTGTAGCCACGCTTCTTGAGCCGTTCCATAAAAATAAAATTTTCCCACAGCTTACCCACATCATCACGCAAATCTAGCCCGTTGAAATTAGCGATCAGCGCATTGCGCACGCCATTATCGTAAAAATAGTATTTGCTTTTCTTGGTAACCTCCTTGCGTAAATTACCGCTAAATCCGCGCGAATTAAATAAAATAAAAGACTTTTCAAAAAGATCCAAATAACGAGCAACTGTTTTGTAATCAATGCCAAGCTGCGTGCCAAGCTCAGTCAAAGAAACTTCATTGCCAATCTGAAAAGCCAATAAACGTAAAAGATCCAGCAAAAGCTTGGGACTCTTTACGCGCTCAATCTCCAACACATCTTTCAAAAGATAAGAATCAGTGATTTCCTCAACCCTTTGTGTTTTGCTTTTTTTTGAACCTGCAGTAATAACTTCAGGATAGCTGCCAAAAACAAGATATTCCTCCAGCTTTTCTTTCAAATCATATTTATTGTAAATTTTCTCAAGCTCCATTTGCGCAACCGGAAAAAGCGTCAACGTATTCTTGCGACCAGTCAGGGGCTCGCCAATTTGACCAGCTAACTCAAAAGATGCCGAGCCAGTCACGACAACGCGAATGCCCGGCAAATGATCAACCAGGATTTTCAATCCTGCGCCAATGTGCGTAATTTTCTGCGCTTCATCGATAGCAATGAGCTTGTATCCAGAGGCATAGTCCAAAACAGCATCAACATCCTGAGAGGAAAAAAGATTTCGAATCTTAATGTTATCGCCAGTATCAATCTTATACTTGAGGGAAGTCGTACTTAAAAAATTCTGCAAAAGCGTTGTTTTGCCAACTTGCCTAGGACCGTAAATCACCAAAACTTTGTTGGGCTTCAAATGTTTATCAAGCCGATCATATGCTCGCGGAATCTTCATAACTGCATAATACTACAACTCCTCATAATTTACCAATTTACAGGATTCCCACTCCTTGAAATAAAACTCCATTTTCACCCTCCACCCTCTACCCTCCAATCACTGTCTCCGCAATCTGCACCGCATTCAGCGCCGCGCCTTTCAATAGCTGATCACCGCAAACGAAGAAATCGAGACCATTTTCGAAAACAAGACTCGAGCGGATGCGACCGACTTCAACATCATATTGCTTCGTCGCAGTGAGCGGCATCGGGTATTTGGAATTTTCGGGATCATCGACGACTTTCACACCCGGTGCTTTCGCGAGAATCTCGCGCGCCACCTCAGGCGTAATCGGCTTTTTGGTCTCAATCGTGCAAGCCTCCGCATGCGCGCGGAAAGTCGGGATGCGAACGGCAGTACAGCTGATTTTTAAATCCGGATTGCCGAAAATTTTGCGCGTCTCCCACGTCACTTTCATCTCCTCTTTCGTGAAACCGTTGTCCTGGAAAGTGTCGATGTGAGGAATGAGATTGAAAGGAATCGGATGCGCGAAAATTTCGTGCGAAACTTTTTCGCCAGCGAGATATTTTTTCGATTCGCTTTCCAATTCCGTCATCCCTTCCGCGCCGGCTCCGGAAGTAGCTTGATAAGTGGAAACAATCGCCCGCTTGATTCCGAAATTTTGGTAAAGCGGAAAAAGCGCGACCGCGAGAATGGCAGTGGTGCAATTCGGATTCGCGATGAGCTTGGAATTTTTCGCAGCTTCCGGATTGATCTCGGGAATCACGAGCGGGATTGCATCGTCGTAACGAAACGCCGAGGAGTTGTCGATCACGATCGCTCCCTGTCCTGCCTGTCCTGAGCTTGTCGAACGGGAGCCTGTCGAATGGGCACCTTCAGCTGAAATTTGTGGCGCGAACTCTTTCGCGAAATCGCCGGAAACCGCCATGAAAACAAAATCCATTTCTCTCGCCGCTTCGACCGAAAAAAGTTCGACTTCGATTTCACCAAAAGGCGTGTCGAGTTTTTTGCCGGCGGAACGTTCGGAGGCAAAAAGATGCAGCTCGCTGATGGGAAATTTGCGGTCGTGAAGAACGCGAACCATTTCCATTCCGACAGCACCCGTCGCGCCGATAATGCCAATTTTGCTTGCCCTCCGTAACGAAGTGGAGAATGGGTGAGACATTTTTGGGGGGATTAAATAAAGATTAAGTTGTTAACTTTAGCAGATTTAGTTGCCACGCTCTGCTAACTGCGAACCTGTCTGCCAACTGTTTTATTTTTTCAGCAAAACGAAAACCGCCATCACAACCAAAACAGTCGCGAAAAAGTAGCGAAAAGTTTTTTCATCGAGATGCGGCTGGATGAAAGTAGTCGCGAGCCACACACCGAGAACCGTACCTGCCGCGAGAAAAGCGCCCGCTTTCCAGTCGATCGAACCTTTCGACCCGTAAAGCGCAAGCGCTGTAATCGCGACGACGAGAACATTCACGAAGCTCGTGCCCACGGCCAAATCTTTGGGGAAACCGAACCACAGCAAAATCGGTACCAATAAAATAGCCCCGCCGACACCCGCCGTCCCGCCGAGCGCGCCAACGAGTAGCCCCGCGATAGGAAGGAGGAAATAATTCATTGCATTCCGTTTTCAAAGAATTTTTTGTGGAGAATAGAAACCGCACGATCCGCATCCTTCTCGTCAACAACAAAAGTGATGTTGATCTCGCTCGCTCCTTGCGAAATCTGATCGATACTGATCCCCGCCCGCCCGAGCGTGGCAAAAACCTCGCCAGCCACTCCCCGCCGCTTGTAAATTCCCATCCCCACGAGACAAACGATTGCTTTTTTTGAATGGATTGAAATTTTGGCAACAGGACTGAGCTCCTTCACGATTTCTTCCAATTTGGAATCATTCTCGATCGTAACTGAAACCGAAACTTCGGAGGTAGAAACCACATCGATCGAGGTTTCGTATTTCGCGAATACGTCAAAAATTTTTGCGAGAAACCCATACTGCCTCAACATTCGAAAACTCGCGATATTGACAATCGTCACGCCCTTTTTGCTCGTGATCGAAGTCATGACTTGCTTCGGTTTTTTGATTTCGTGGAAAATCGCAGTGCCGCGATCTTTCGGTCGGAAGGTGTTTTTGATCCACACCGGAACTTTCGCGCGAATCGCGGGGTGAATTGATTGCGGGTGAATCACCTTCGCGCCGAAGTGAGCCAGTTCCGCCGCCGCTTCGGAAGAAATTCGATCGATAATTTTTGCCTTTTTAATCTTGCGTGGATCGGCCGTGAGAATACCCGAAACATCCGTCCAGATTTCAAGCCCTTCTGCCTTCGCTCCCGCCGCGATGAGAGCGGCGCAATAATCGGAATATCCCCGCCCGACCGAATCAAGCATTCCGCCAGGCACCCAGCCGAAGTAGCCGGTCACTACTGGAATCTTTTTTTTGGCGAGAATTTTCTTCACTTTTTGACCGAAAATCTTTTCGGTAGCGACATAAAAATCGTGATCGGCTTTCTTGAATTTCGGAGGAACAGCTTTTTCGAGATCGAGCTGCTCTGCTGGCAAGCCGGAATCCGTGAGAATACTCGCCAGCATTTTCGCAGACAATCTTTCGCCGACTGCCATGATGGTGTTCCGCGATCGCGTGGAAAGCTCGCCGAGTTCTTCGATTGCCTTCAAAAATCCAGAGAGTCCATCCAAAACTCTTTTAAAATAATTGATCGCCTCAGTCTGAATTCGCTCACTTCGAACAGTCTCTTCAATCGTTTTGACATGCTGCGCAAGCAAATCCGCAAGTTCTTTTTTGACTTTCGAACGTCGTCCCGCAATGGCCGCGTGCGTAGCTTCAAGTAATGTATCAGTCACACCAGACATCGCCGAAACGACGATGACTTGTTGACCGTGATGGGATTTCACGATTTTGAGAACATCGCTAAGAGACTCCACCGAGCCCATCGAGCTACCGCCGAATTTTCTGACAAGCATCACAAAAAAGTTAAAAGGTTTGCTACTCCAAAATACCGTTTCGAAAGGTTAAAATCAAGTTCGTGTCAGCTCTTGAAAAAAATAGATTCGTTTTAAGCCTCGCGATTCTCGCGCTCGCCACCCTCGCGATCTTCGCGCCCGCTCTCGTCTTCGGAGCAACCGGCGGAATTCTTTTTATTGCGCTCGTTTTTCATTCTCCTACTTTCGGAATTTTAGCGGCAATCCTCGCTTCCGTTTTTGGAGAGTTCGGAAGAATAGAAGTTGCGGGAATTTCCTTTTTAATTTTAGATTTAGTCGCTCCCGCCGTTTTCGGAATTTGGCTGCTACGAAAATTTACGCGGAAAGAAAAAATCATCCTCGACGGAGTTTCGAGCAGCCTTTTAGTTTTTTGGGCAATCGGATTTTTGAGTTTAATTTTTGCGAGCGAGGAACTTGCAGGCGAAGAGCTGAAATTCGCATTCCTCCATTTCCTCCGCTTCGTCGGAATCTCGGGAATGCTACTCGTCGCGCGGGATTGCGGGAGAAAAGAAGCTGCTGGAATTTTGAACTCGCTTCTTTTCGCCGGATTTCTGCTCGCGATTTCCGGCTTCATTTTGCTGCGAGTTTTCCCCGACTTCGCGGCAGCCGGCTTGACGGAAGCAGGTTGGGACCCTCACGTCGGGAGACTGGCTTCGACTTTCTTCGATCCGAATTTCACAGGCGGTGTATTTGCATTCCTGCTCGCAATTCTGGGAGGCAAATTTTTGCGAGAACAAAAATTCGCGAAGCAAGTTTTTTTAATCGCGATTGCAGGAATTTTGGGAATCGCGCTTTTTCTGACTTTCTCGCGAAGCGCGTTACTCGCGCTCGGGTTTTCGGGATTAATTTTGGGAATTTTCGGCAGCCGAAAAATTCTCCTCGCGATGCTCGCTGTTGGAATTTTGGGGATGTCAATTTCTCCCCGCCTCGCAGAACGCGTGGGAGAATTCACGCAGAGCATGGAATCAATCAGTGGCGAGTCACAGCAAATTCTAGATCCGACTGCACAGCTACGGGTAGATTCGTGGCAAGAGGGGTGGCGAATTTGGCGGGAAAATCCGTTTCTCGGAGTGGGCTTCGGCGCATACAAATTTCAACAAACTTTTTCGAGCGAAGATTCCCACGCGGCGACTGGTAGCGATGCCTCGCTGCTAAATGTTGGCGCGACCACCGGATTTTTAGGGTTTGGAATCTTCGGAATTCTTTTGTGGAATCTCGCCGCCGCAAGTTTTCGAAAAAAAGAGTGGGGATTCCTCGCCGCTCTCGGGGGAATTTTGGTTCACTCAATTTTCGTGAATTCGCTTTTCTTCCCCCCGCTTGCGCTTTATTTTTTCGTGAGCGCGGGACTTGCCGTTTCGGAAAAATAATCGTGGAAAATTGTTGAAGCGAACGAGAAGGAAAGCTAAAATCCTGCAGCCTTGTAATGCTCGGGTGGTGAAATTGGTAGACACGCACGCTTGAGGGGCGTGTGGGCGCAAGCCTGTGGAGGTTCAAATCCTCTCCCGAGCACCAATTTTGTCTTGTTCCAGACCAGTGCCTGTTTATTTCTCCGCAGATTTGACTTCACCAGTTTTGAGAAATTCCACCGCGGCATCGAGCTGCGGATCTTTCTCGGAAAAATAGTCTTCCAGCTCCATTTTCACCGTGATATCTGGCTCAATTCCTTCCTCGTTGACATCGCGACCGGAGGGGGTAAACCATTTCGCAACGGTAATTCGAAGCGTGCTGCCGTCGCGAAAATTGGAAATCAATTCTTGAACCGTCCCCTTTCCGAAACTTTTTTCACCGAGAAGCGTCGCGCGACCGGAATCTTGCAACGCTCCCGCTATAATCTCGCTTGAACTCGCGCTTCCTTCGTTGATGAGCACGACAAGCGGAATTTGCGGCAGTAGTGGCGCTCCCGAAACCGAAATAATTTGATCTGCTTTCCCTCGCTCGTGGATGCGGACGACCTCCCCGCTCGCGAGCAGTTTGGAAGTCGTTTCAATCGCCGCGTCGAGAAATCCCCCGCCATTGAAGCGAAGATCGAGGATCATTCCTTCCGGATTTTGGATAGCGAGTTCCGCGAGAATTTTTGCGAATTCTTCGGCAGTATCGTCGGCAAAAGTCACGACCGTCACGACCGCGATTCCGTCATCGCGAACTTCAGAAATCACAGATTCGATTTCGATAAAGTCACGAGTAATCACAATCTCCCGCGAGTGCGTCTCCTCCCCGCGAAAAATCGTGAGAACGACTTCTGTGCCCGGCTCCCCGCGGATATGCTTCACCGCCTCGAAGAGCGAAAAATCGGAAGCAATCTTGTTATCGATTTTGAAAATTTTGTCACCCGGCAGCAGCCCCGCCGCCTCCGCCGGCGAACCGCGCAGCGGGGAAATTATCGTGAGAATCTCGTCACGCATCCCCACCTCCGCACCGATACCGGTGAGATTGCCCTCGAGCGAATCGAGAAATTCCTCACTCTCGGTGGGATCGAGAAATTCGGAGTGCGGATCGCCGAGACTGGCAATCACTCCCTTCATCGCGCCGTACAGCATTTTTTCCGGATCCAATTTTTCTACGTCCACAAATTTTTTTTCAGCAGTTTTCCAAACTTCATCGAAAGTCTGAACGTCGAGAGTCTCGCTAATTTTAGAATTTTCGAGAACGCCCGTCTCGACTTCTGCGCCCTCGTCCGCAACTTCTGCAATTTCCTGCGAATGAGATCTCCCTGTTTCGAATCCTCCCGCGAAAGCGACAACCGCGAGCAAAATCGCAAGTGTGAGAAACTTTTTTTGCATTTTTGAAAAATTTTAAATTAAAAAACAAAGACCACTCCTAATAAAAAAATTTTGATAATTTTCGCCATTTTAACAAATATCTTTTTTTAATTTTATTTCAAAAAATCGATCAACTGACAAACAAGATTTTTGATCTGTATTTTTCAAATTTTTAAAAATTGGAATTTAAGATTTATTTAAAAATTGTAAAAAATTAAAAATTACTTCACCATCCTTCGTCGAACATTCCTTCCGCTGCTTCCGCGATTGTTTTTTTGGGCGACGGGAAATTCGGTGGCATTTCGGGAGCAACCGATTGAATTTCAATTTCCGCGCGGGAAACTTTGATTTCAAATTTCTTTCCCAAAACTTCGGCGAATTTATCCGCAAGTAAATTCCGCGTCGCCGCGTCGTCCAATTTCCCAACCAAAAAATCACTCCCCACTCCCATCTTGATTTCATTCTCTCCAACTTCCAAAATTTTCGCGCCGCGAAGCGCCATCTTCACGGCTGGATTTTGGATTTTCCCGAGAACCTGCGGAAGCGCCGCCTCCACCGCCGGCACGGAAATCTCGGCATTCGTTTCAATTTTTTTTTTCTTCAGCCTCTTTCTCGACCGCATCCAGTTTCTTTTCAGTTTCATCTTTTTTTTCAGCAATTTTTTTATTTTCAATTTCTTTCTTTTCTACAAACTGCGAACTACCTGTCTGTGGTAGCTCTGCCTGCTCCTCAAGTCTAGGTCTCGAGGTCGAAGACAGATCGGCAAGGTTCAGCGAAGGCGAGGAAGCTGCCAACCCCTCACTACAAATCAAAACTGCAGCTGTCTCAAGCGGAAGTTGCGGAATTACCGCGAATTTCAATTCTTCTCCCGCTCTTGAAAATTCCTCGATGATCGCGAGGATTCCTTTCGCTTCGGCAAGCTTGTTTTCCGCCACTTTTTGCAACATCACCTCTCGTAGTTTCGCGAGCACGGTTTTATTGAATTGAATCAAATTCGCCCCTTCCGCGACAAGTCCGTTAATTGTTTCGAGCGCGTCGGAAAGTTTTTGAAAAAGAATCGCGAAAACAAAATCTTCCACTGTCTTCGGGCGAGTGAGCCCGAGATTCCGAGCGACCGCCTCCGCGGTAATCTCTCCGCTCGAACCAAGTTGTTCGAGCATCCCGAGCGCATCGCGCATCCCACCAGCCGATTGTTTCGCGATTAATTCGAGAGCCTCCGTTTCAAATTTAATTCCCTCCTTCTCCGCGATCGAAGCGAGATGCTCCGCAATTTTTTTCTCATCAATGCGATGAAAGTCAAACCGTTGCGTGCGAGAAATAATTGTCTCGGGAACTTTATGTGGCTCAGTCGTCGCGAGAATGAAGTAGGCGTGTTCAGGCGGTTCTTCGAGCGTTTTGAGGAGAGCGTTGAAAGCCTCTTTTGTGAGCATGTGGACTTCATCGATCACGTAAATTTTGGATTTTGCGCGCGATGGCGTGAACTGGATTTTTTCTTTCAACTCGCGCATCTCGTCAATCCCGCGATTGCTCGCCGCGTCGATTTCGATCAGATCGACCAGCCGACCTTTCAAAGCATCCGTGCAAATCGCACACTCGTTGCACGGCTCACCGTCGGGGGATGGATGCTCGCAGTTCAGCGCGCGCGCAATGATTCTCGCGACGGAAGTTTTACCGGTACCGCGCGAACCTGCGAAAAAATAGGCGTGCGTAAGCGCGGAATTTTTTAGCGCGTTGAGAAAAGTTTGCCGAACATGCGACTGCCCGACGATTTCGGATAATTTTTGGGGTCGATATTTTCGATAAAAACTCATTTTAAATAAAAGGAATTTGATTTTATCCTTCTCGCGCGAACGAGTAAAATCATGTATGAACTGGATACATCGGTAACACCCTTGGGTAAAATTTAGCAATCCAAACTAGTGGTGGCAAGTATCGCAAACTTTGGTGTGGTCGTTCAAAGTTGTAGTGAATCAGCCACTTGGTCATTCGTTGATTGAACTTTT
>JBDRIC010000100.1:0-4812 GCA_043816245.1 Patescibacteria group bacterium | reverse complement strand
ACAATGCATAGTAACATATAGTATATAAAAATTTATCCTCACTACGATGAACCGATCTCAAAAACTACTCACAAAATTCATCAAAACCCCAACAACTCTCCGCTATCCCCAAATCCACAAAATTCTCCTCGAATTCAACTTCGAGCACAAAAGAACCAGCGGCAGTCATCAGATTTATCAAAACATCGAGCTACCAGTCAGCATCACGATCCCCGTTCACGGTGGCGATTGCAAACCATTTTACAAAAAAGAAGTCTCGAAAATTATTCAAAAAATAATCTCGTCAAAATAAATTTTGCCTCACCTACTTCACTTAACCTTACTAACATGGCAAAAAAAACCATTCACACCATCGCGTTCGGCGGCGAGCAATTCAGTTATTCGCTCACCGCAAACGACGACTGCTCGACGCGCTTGATTTGTCGCGAGGCTCGCCTCGATCAAAAT
This sequence comes from Patescibacteria group bacterium, assembly GCA_043816245.1. Taxonomy (GTDB): domain Bacteria; phylum Patescibacteriota; class Gracilibacteria; order JAHISY01; family JAHISY01; genus JAHISY01. The sequence continues at coordinate 4,365 of JBDRIC010000100.1, read as the reverse complement.
TTTCTCAACGAAGATATCGCCGAGACGATTCAACTTTTGCCCGAGCACATCCGGCACGCGCGCAAATTCGTGGCGAAACACGACCTCACGATTCGTTTTCGAGTCAGTCTCGAAGAGAAAACCAGAATCGCAAAAAATTCGAAAAAGGCTGGCTTCGCGGATGTTTCCAAATTTGTGCGTGATCGCGCACTAACTTCCGCGCGATAAAAAATTTAAGTCAGCTTAAAATTTAGCAGTAAAGCTTTTTTGCTAAAATCCCCGCATGCCACTCGAAGCAATCATCGGTCTCGAAATTCACGCGCAGATCGCCACGAAAACGAAAATGTTTTGCGGCTGTGACAACGACGCTTTTGGCGCGGAACCGAATTCGCGGATTTGCCCCGTGTGCACCGGTCATCCCGGAGTACTTCCCGCGCCGAATCGAAAAGCGATCGAACTCGGCGTGAAATCTGCGCTCACTCTCGGTTGCGAGATTCCCGAGCATTCGAAATTTGATCGGAAAAATTATTTTTACCCCGATCTGCCGTACGGGTTTCAAATTTCACAATTCGACGAACCGATCTCGAAAAATGGAAAAGTCGAGATTCGTTTGAACGGCGCGAAAAAGGAAATCGGCATCACTCGCCTCCACCTCGAGAACGATGCGGGGAAACTCACCCACGTGGGAAATTTTTCGCTTTGCGATTACAACCGCGCCGGCACTCCGTTGATGGAAATCGTGAGCGAACCCGATTTGCGCAGCGCGGAGGAGGCGAAAATTTATGCGGAGGAAATTCAGAAAATTTTGCAATTTGTGGGGAGTTCGAATGCCGATCTTTTCAAAGGTGAAATGCGTTTCGACGCGAGCGTGAGTTTGCGAGAGGTTGGGAGAGAGGAGTTGAATGCGCGCGCGGAAATCAAAAATTTGAATTCTTTCAAAGCACTCGAATCTGCGATTGCATTCGAGATCGAGCGGCAAAAAAAACTGTGGAAGGAAGGGAAAATTCCGGAAAAAGATACCACGGTCGGCTGGGACGACGAGAAAGGTGAAACTTATCTGATGCGCGAAAAGGAATCCGCGAGCGATTACCGCTACTTCCCCGAACCCGATATTCCGCCGCTTAAGCTTCCACAAAAACAAATCGAGGAATGGCGAAAAGACTTGCCGGAATTGCCGCTCGCGAAGCGGGAGCGATTTGTTAAACAGCTCGGAATCACGGATGACGACGCGCGTAATTTGACCGAGTCGAAAAATTTGGCGGATTATTTTGAGAAGGTGGTAGAAATTTCAGGAGATGCGAAAAAATCGGCAGCGTGGATTTTGTCGGAACTTTTGGCGCGAATGAAGGAGGACGAGCTGAAAATTGAGGAGCAAAAAATTTCCGCGGAAAACCTCGGCAACTTGGTAAAAAAAATCGCAAGCGGAGAAATCTCGGGAAAAATCGGAAAAGAAATTTTTCCCGCGATGTGGGAGCGCGGCGAAGCGGTGGAGGAAATTATTGAAGCAAAATGCTTGAAACAAATTTCCGACTCAGGCGAGATTGAGAAATTCGTAGAAGAAGCAATTGCAGCGAACGCGGAAACCGTGGCGGATTTTCGGAATGGGAAGGAACGGGCTTTGGGGAGAATCGTCGGCGAGGTGATGAAGTTATCGAAAGGTCAAGCGAATCCAGAGATGGTGAATGCGTTGCTGCGAAAAAAGTTGAGTGAATAATTTGCGCTTGTGAAATCTTTGAGCTAAATTTGTGTACGGTACAGTGCTAAAAATATCCGAACATGATTCTCGTCGTGTGCCATCAAAAAACATTTTCCAACATCCAATATCCAACTTCTAATTTCCAAACATGTTTGAAACTTCCAAAGATATCTTGAATATCGTGCTCGCAGTCGGCTTCGGACTGATTGCGATTTTTCTTTCGATCACGCTTTTTTACGCGATTTTCGTGTTGCGGGATTTGGGCGAAACTACTAAAGCGATGAAAAAAGTCGCGAAGCAAGCTAACAGCATGATTATCCAGCCGGCGAAATTTATGAGCTTCCTCTTCGAAAAAGCGAGAACCATCGCCGAAATCGTAGAAAAGAATGTCGTGAAAAAAACGCGGAAAAAATAACTCCACGCTTAAGCGTGGAGCTTGGTAAACTCGCGAAAGGCTGTGAGGATTTTTTGCCAGTCGGAAATTGCGAGATCTTCCGCGCGAAGATTCGAATCCACTTCCGCCTTTTCGAGAATTTCATGCGCAACCTCTTTGGGAAACGGCAATCCGCTCGCGAAACTTCCGCGAATTTTTTTGCGGGGAGAGTGAAACCCGGCATGCGCGATTTTGAAAAAATCGGGAATGTCCGCGCGCGCGATCACCGGATTTTTATTGAGAGAAATCTTGAGAATAGCGGAATCCACTTTCGGCGGCGGGAGAAAACTTTCGGGTTTTACGATCGCGACGATTTCCGGATTTGCGAAAATCCGAACTTCGAGCGCCAGCACGGAGAGCTTTTTGGGCTCACAAATTTTTTCAGCAACCTCTTTTTGGACAAGCAGAACCGCGAGCTGCGGAGGATTGGAACTTTCTGCAAAAAACTTCCGCAAAATCGGAGACGTGAGATAGTACGGGATATTGGCGACAAGTTTGTAGTCGCTTGAAGGAAGCGTGAATTTTCGAACATCAATATTCTTTAATTCAACATTTTCATATTTTTTCAAATTTTCCTGAAGCGCCGGAAAAATATTTCGGTCAAATTCAAGCGCGCTTACTTTTTTTACACGCGTTGAAAGTTCGCGGGTGAGCGCTCCCAACCCCGCGCCAATCTCGACAACCTCATCGGAATTTTTTAATTCTCCCGCCGCCACAATTTTCGCAAGAACTTCCGAATCCACGAGAAAATTCTGACCGAGCGCACGGGAAGGTTTGAGATTATTTTTGTGCAGAAAATCTTCGAGTTCGAGACGATCGGCGATTTTCATTTTTCGATTCGAATCAATTTAAGCGGATCTCCCGCTCCTGAAATAATCTCGATGTTTTCTCTCGGAACTTTAAATTCCGCCGCGAGAAAGGCAATCAACTCTTTATTGGCTTTCCCTTTTTCGGGAACCGCCGCCACGCGAATTTTTAAAGTTTCTTCGTCGAGAAATCCCACGATTGCATTTTCCACCGAACGAGGAATAACTTTCACGCGAAGAACAATCCTTCCCGATTTTTCAAATTCCTCAAAAAGCTGATTCAGAGTTAGCATCGCAGAAAGATTAACCCACTTCCGCCGAAATTTATACCGCTTCGCAATAGAAACATTACAGTCTGTTTTTTTATAAATTAATTTTATTACTAATCTAATCTTTTTAAACACCGATGCTACGTGGCATTAATAGCTTTTTTATTGCGAATTGGTATTAAAAACTATTTTTTGGTCCGCTTCATCCTCCACTCGCGGATTTTGGAATGATCGCCCGCGAGCAGAACTTTCGGAACCTTCATTCCGTGAAAAATTTCCGGTCGAGTGAAGTGGGGGTATTCTTTTTTGCGGTTCAGCCGAATTGAAAAACTTTCTTCCTCAATACTTTCATTTTTACCGACCACCCCCGGAATCAACCGAGAAACCGCATCGGTGAAAACCAACGCCGGTAGTTCGCCGCCGGTGAGCACGAAGTCGCCGATTGAAATTTCGTGGGAAACTTCCGCGTCGATGAACCGTTGATCGACTCCCTCGTAGTGACCGCAGACGAGAATCAGTCGATCATATTTTTCGGCAAACTCTTCCGCCATTTTTTGGTGGAATTTTTTCCCGCAAGGGGTGAAATAAATCACGGGAATCTTTTTTTTGGAATGCCCGCGAATTTTTTTCACCGCGTCGAAAAGTGGCTGGCACGCCAGCACCATCCCCGCCCCCCCGCCGAACGGTCGGTCGTCAACTTTTCGCCATTTATTTTTGGCGAAATCGCGGAGCTGGTGGAGTTTGATTTTTATTTTTTTGAGCCGAATCGCGCGCGCGAGAATGCTCGAATTCAAAACGGATTCAAATGATTCCGGGAAAATCGTGATGATGTCGAAGCGCAGCATTGCGGAAATTTTTAAAGAATACCCACAAAAATTCTCTCATAAATTGCCAGAGAGAGAAAATACCGAATTTTAAAAAATAGTTCGGGACGAGCTATTTCAAATCTTGAATTTCCTCTCCTGAACACAACCGAGACTCCTTTTCTAAATAACCGCCCAAAACTTTACAATTCTCCAAACTTTGAACTTTTAATTCCAAACATTCCAACCGATATCTTTTTTGTGTTAAATAATCATTTATTTCACAAAAAAGTTTCCCTAAAATAGCACCAAGCACCGCACTTGTGATCACAACAAGTAGGATACATTGCAACGGTTTGCGGTCATAAAAAGAGTTCAA
>JBDRIC010000099.1:0-8457 GCA_043816245.1 Patescibacteria group bacterium | reverse complement strand
ATTCACTCCCATCACAAAAGTCGGAATGCGAATGTCATTGCACGGCGCAGTCACGAGAACTTTTCGCGCGCCGGCGGAGAGGTGCATCTCCGCGCGCGTGTAGTCAACCAACATCCCAGTCGCTTCGATGACCACATCAATTTTCAAATCATCCCACCGGAAATCTTTTCCGGGAATTCCTTCGAAAACTTTAATTTTGTCCCCATCGACAATCAACTCGCCCTCTCGCGAGTCAATCTTGTTTGGAAGCGTCCCGTAAATCGAATCGTATTTCAAAAGATGCGCGTGTGTCGCCGCGTCGGAACGAGAATTGATCGCGACGATTTCAATCGAAGAGTCGCCCAAAATCTGGCGATGGAAGCATCTCCCAATCCGCCCATAGCCGTTGATCGCCACTCGAATTTTTGGCTTGCGCAAAGGTTGAATTTTTTTCATCAAGCGGATTTTAACACTTCGAGAAGCGGTGTTAAAATGCTGCCAACTGCCAACTTTTAACTGCCAACTGAAATGAAGGATTGCCCCGCTTGCGACGAAAAAATCAAAGACGATGCACTGAAATGTAAATTCTGCGGTGTCGATTTGAATTTGCAGAAATGTCCGTGGTGCGCAGAGTTGATTGAAAAAAATGCAAAAAAATGCCGCCACTGCAAAACTTTTTTGACGAAAATTCACTGCGGCGGTTGCGGCGACGCGGTGGAAATCAATGAAATGCGCTGCGGTAACTGCATGGAAAAAATGGTGGAGGCTGAATCACAGCAGAGACTGGAGGAGCGACAACGGCAGATGGATTTGAAAAACTGGCTAATTCTGATTGCGATCGTTGTTTTCGGAAGTTTGATTTTGTCGCGGATTTTTTGAAATAAAAAAAAAGAGGGTCTTGCGACCCTCCTCTTTTTTTCGATAAGAAAAATTATCGATTTTGCGCCTCGAAACACTCGCGGCAGTAGACCGGTCGGTCTCCGCTCGGTACGAAAGGCACCTCAGTTTCTTTTCCGCATCCCGCGCAGGTCACTTTCGTGAACTGTCGTCCAGCGGCTTTTTTGGCAGCGCGGCAATCCGGGCAGCGCTTCGGAGGAGTGAAACCTTTCTCCTCATAAAACTCCTGCTCTCCAGCGGTAAAGATAAAATCTTTTCCGCATTCCTCACAGGTGAGGCTTTTGTCACCATCTGAAGCTTGTGCTTCTTCGGCAACTGGTTGCTCCTTTTGTTGTGCCTCGTCGGCAGGAGCGTCCGCGGCATCGTCCGCAGTTGTCTGATCATCAGACATTTTAAAGGGGGTTAAATACCTTTCCGTTGAAATGGTTGCGGAAAGAATTAACCCTCCTTAAACCGATTTTCTCGAAAAGTTTGAAGAGTTTAGCTTCTTTTAAAGAAAATGCAAATCTTTTTTGAAAAGTTTTTTAAGGTGTTAAAATTCAAAAGATGAACGAACAAAAATCGACGCGCGAGGGCTTCGGTGACGGACTGCTCGACATCGCGGAAAAAATTCCGGAAGTGGTGGTGGTGGATGCCGATTTGCGGCATTCGGTGCAAACGTTGAAATTTGCGGAAAAATATCCGCGCCGCGCGTGGAATGTCGGCATCGCGGAGGCGAATTTAATTGGCATCTCGGCGGGTCTCGCTCACGGCGGGAAGATTCCGTTCGCAGCGAGTTTCGCGGTTTTTGCGACGGGACTGACTTACAATCAAATCCGACAGTCGGTTTGCTACTCAGAAAATAATGTGAAAATCGTCGGCAGCCACGCGGGAATTTTGACAGGCGAAGACGGCGCGACCCACCAAGCTTTGGAAGATTTGAGCTTAATGAGAGGACTGCCGGGAATGCGGATTTACTGCCCCGCCGATTATTTCGAAGCGCGCGCAATGATTCCGCTGATTGCGAGGGAAAAAACAGCCTGCTACCTCCGTCTCGGTCGGCAAAAAATTCCGACAGTTTACGACTCGAAATTTCGCGCGAAGCTCGGTCGAGCCGATGTTTTGCGGAATGGAAAAGACGGCATAATTTTCGCAATCGGGACGGAAGTTCCGTTCGCGATCGAAGCCGCGGCGATTTTGAAAACGCGTGGGAAGAATGTGGGAGTGGTGAATGTTTCGACTCTGAAACCACTCGATACCCGAACGATTCTGCCGCTTCTGCAAAAATTCAAAAAAGTTTTTACCGCCGAAGACCACTCAATCATCGGCGGTTTGGGAAGCGCGATTGCAGAGCTGATCGCGGAGAGCGGAGTGAATTCGAAATTAATGCGAATCGGAATGCGAGATGAATTCGGAGAGAGCGGAAAAACAGACGATTTGCTGCGAAAATATAAATTGGATGGAGTGGGAATCGCGAAACAAATTTTTGGCAAACTTTAAAATGTCTTTTCAAAAAAGAAAACATGAAACGAAGCTCGCTTTCGTGCTTGTCGGTCTCGCGTTCTTCACGGTGACGAGCGCGTATGTCCTCGTGAAACTCGATGCAAGCTTGAATCGCCCGCGCGCGGAACCGATCGCTCGCGAGGAAAAAACCGAAATCCGCCTCGCCTCTCCCGCCACTTCAATTTCTCCCACTTCGACAACTTCTTTTGATCCTCCTGCCACGGAGACCGCGATCGAAATCGACGAGCGGATGTGGCGGAATGCGGAGGCTGCATTGCGGAAATATTTCGAGGAAATCAACGCGGGAAATTACGCGGAGGCCACCGCAATCCGCACTCGCGAATTTTTGGTGGGAAGCGCAGAGACATATGCCGCAAGATTGCAGGATTCGATGGATAATGAAATTTTAGGAAAAATCGAGATTTCAGATTTCGAGAGAGTCGAATCAGAAAGCAAACTCACCACGAAAGTTTTCCGTTTCCGGAAATCGGCGGTATGGACTTTTGATCGAGAAACTCACGGCGAGCTGAAAAAGGCTTTCTTGGTTTTGAGAAATGGCGAGTGGAAGATCGACTACTTCGAAGTGGAGAAAAGATTTTAGTTTTTAATACCAATCTGCAATAAAAAAGCTATTAATGCCGCGTAGCATTGGTGTTTAAAAGATTAGAATTTAGGAATAAAACCAATTTGTAAAAATGTAGGCTGTAATGTTTCTATTGCGAAGCGGTATAAATTTCCTCCAGCTTCTCCTCCACAAACTCCAAAATCCGCTTTTTAAATTTATCCGTGTCAAATCGTTCCGCGTTTTTCACGATTGACTTTTTTACCCACCGCTTCCGAATCGCGCGCTGCATCGCATCCGCGAGCGAAGAAACGGTTTGCTGATTGAAAAAAATCCCGGTTTGATTTTGCCGAATCGTCTCAAGCGCACCCCCGCCATGAAACGCAATGACCGGTCGACCAGAAGCCTGCACCTCGACAGCGGTAAGTCCGAAATCCTCGACTTGCGGAAAAATGAGAGCGCGACATTCGGAATACATTCGCCGCAATGTCTCCTCCGAAACTTTTCCAAAAAATGTCACCGTCGGACCAGCCATCGCCCGCAGCCTTTTTTCTTCCGGACCAATCCCAACGATTCGAAGTTTCACTCCGAGAACGTTTGCAGCTTGAATCGCGAGATCGAAACGTTTGTATGGAATCAGCCGCCCGACCGCGAGAAAATAATTCGCCGGCTTTTTTTCGGATGGAACGAATTGCTTCGTCTCCACCGGCGGATGAATCACGGTGGCTTCCCGCTGATAATATTTTTGAATCCGCTTAGCTACAAATTCGGAATTCGCGAGAAAATAATCGACGCGATCAGCCGCCACGCGATCCCATATCCGCATCTTCATCAGCTGTCGGGGAATCATTTTCCGCGCGAGGAAATTAAAGTTTTTTTCGTGAAGGCGGAGGTATTCGTGAGCGCCGTCCCACAACGCACGGTTCGGATTGTGGCAGTAGCAAATGTGGAGCGTCTCCGGCTTCGTGACGATTCCTTTCGCGCAGCCGGACGAACTGTCGGAAATCACGAGATCAAATTCGCCGAAATCCCACGATTCGACCGCCGCCGGCATCATCGGAAAAAAGAGGCGGTGGTGTTTCCGCGCAAACGGAATTTTTTGGAGGTAGCTTGTTCGAATATCCGCATCCGCGAACATCGGCAAATTCTCCGGTCGAAAAAAAGTGGTGAAAATCGGCGCATCGGGAAACAACTCATGGAAAGCAAGCAGCACGCGCTCCGCCCCGCCGAAATCAGTGAGCCAATCGTGAACGAGAGCGACCTTGAATTTAGAATGCAAAACGCAGAACTTAAAAAATTATTTGGAGTTTAGCCGAAAAAATCAGATTAGCTTTAACCCTTTTATTTTTTGCAATTTTTTATCTCGCGAAATAAATTTACCTCCAAGAAAAACTGCCGTAGCAGCCACAATCGCATCAGGAGTTTTGATCTTCATTTCTCTGCGAATTTCAGCAGCTTGGCGAGCTATCGCTGAATCAACTGGCAAAACATAAATCTGGGTTAACCAGTCTAAAATTTGCAACTCGTCGAGAGAATCAAGGTTCGGTAAACTCAAAAGTTCCAATTCTACAATTACGGAAACAGCAAAGCGCACACCCTTCTCGCGTAAACCATCAATTTTTTTCACCACATCTGAAACACCCTTAAAATAGTCAATTACCGCGTTTGTATCGAGTGTAATTATTTCCATTCTTGGCGAATTTTTTGCTGATGTTTTAGGCTGTCAATTTTTTTATCTTTCCAAATTCCTCGAACTTTTTCCCACGGACTAACTCCCCGCAAAATCTTACGGGTATTTCTTTGCGTAATGGTGCCTGCTTGAAGATTCATTTCATTTGGATTTTAGCACGAAAACTGCTTGATTCATTCTTCTACTCGTAAAACAACCGTTTTTCCGCACACGCATTTCAACCGATTGATCTCCCCCACTGCTTTTCGAATTTTCGATTCGGAATTTTTATGCAGCAAAATAACAAGCGGAACTTCGCGTTGAAATTCTTTCAAATCAAGCTGGAGGATGTCGCGAATATTCAAATCAAATTTCGCCAATACTTTCGAAATATCACGAATCACGCCCGCCTCATCCTTCACGCCGAAACGCAAATAATATTCACTCTCAACATTTTCAATTTTTTTGATTGGAAATTTTTCGAGCGAATCTTCCGCCACGCCACGATTCGCTATGCCTGAACCGCGCGCTGCTTCGATGATATCGCCGACGACAGCCGTCGCAGTCGGCAGACTCCCCGCCCCCGGTCCAGAAAGAATAATTTCACCTAAATTTTTGCCATGAAAGGCAACTGCATTCGTCACGCCATCAATTTTTGCAAGCGGAGAGTCGACGGAAAGCAAAGTCGGATTCACGCGAATTTCGAGCGAGCCATTTTCCTTTTTGGCGACGGCGACGAGTTTGATCACGCGATTCAGTCTCCGCGCAAATTCGAAATCGGCAGCCGACAGCTTCGTGATGCCTTCGATGTGAATTTGTTTGAAATCCACCTGCGTACCAAACGCGATCGACGCAAGCAGCGCAATTTTGTGAGCGGTGTCGCCACCCTCGATATCGAGCGTCGGATCAGCTTCCGCGAAACCTTTTTGCTGCGCCTCTTTCAAAACTTCTTCGAAATCGCTGCCCGCCTGTCCTGAGCCTGTCGAAGGGCACGCCAATTTCGTGAGAATGTAGTTGCAAGTTCCATTTAGAATTCCGTAAATTTTTTCAATTTTTTCAGAAGCAAGCGAGGTTTTCAAAGTGCGAATGATTGGAATCGCGCCGCCCACCGCTGCTTCGAAAAGAAGGAGCTTCCCTTTTTTTTCCGCGAGCTGAAAAAGCTTTTCGCCTTTTTCGGAGAGCAAAGCTTTGTTCGCGGTAATCACGTGTTTCCCATTTTCGAGCGCGGTTTCGATGAATTTGGCGGCAATCCCCGTCCCGCCGACGAGCTCGACGACGATGTCGATTTCAGGATTCCGGCAAACCGCGAATCCGTCAGTCGTGAGAATTTTGCGGTCAATTTTCACTCCGCGATCAGTTTTCAAATCAATATCCGCAATCGCCGCAATTTCAATTTTTCTGCCAACTCGTTTTTCGATTTCAGCGGAATTTTTTTGCAAAACTTTCACCACGCCCGAGCCGACGACGCCGAAGCCGATGATGCCAACACGAACCTTGGAACATGGAACATGGAACATGGAACAAAATTAAGATTTAACACCTTTAATTGTACCCCAAAGCATTGCTCCAATCTCGTCCACCAATGCAACTGCTTTTTTGTAATCCGCCTCACTTAAATATTTTTCCACCAAAGAAAAATGGAGTAAACATTTAGATTCTTTTAACGAACCATACGAAGTTTCTAAAAAATTCTTGTAAACCTTGCTGCGCATTAGTGCATATCCCTCAATAAGCGCAGCCCTTCGCAATTGCGAAGTAACACCGTAAATTTCTTCTCGTAGAAACTTACGAGTAATCGCATAAACAAAGTGCACATACTCATCCATTTTGCGTTTCAGCTTTTCGTGAAAACTTGTTCTATGTTCCATGTTCCATGTTATGTGCTCCATGTTTGAATTCCCGGCACTGGAAACTGCGCCGCCAGCTCCCCCACTTCTTTTTTGATCGCTGTTAATTTTTCAGAATCTTCCCACCTCTCCGCGACCTGCGAAATCCACTCTGCGATTTTTTCCATTTCAGCTTCCCGCATCCCCCGCGTAGTAATCGCCGGCGTGCCGAAACGAATGCCGCTCGGCTTCATCGGCGGATTCGGATCATTCGGAATCGTGGAAGCGGAGGCGGAAATTCCCGCGCAATCAAGAGCGGCGGTAAATTCGCGACCGCCGACATTTTTATTTTGTAAATCGACGACCATCAAATGATTGTCTGTCCCACCGGACACGATTTCGAATCCACGGGAAATCAATTCCGCCGCGAGTTTTTTGGAATTCACAATAACTTGCTTGGAATATTCCGCGAATTCCGGCTGCAGCGCCTCGCCGAGCGCGACGGCAATCGCCGCGATGACGTGTTCGTGTGGTCCGCCTTGAATCCCTGGAAAAACCGCGCGGTTAATTTTTTTGGCGATCTCCTCGTTTTTTGAAAAAATCAGAGCTCCTCGCGGTCCCCGCAAAGTTTTGTGAGTCGTGGTGGTAACCACATCGAAACCCGCTTCGATCGGTCCGGCAATCTGTTTGCCCGCAATCAAACCGGCAATGTGGGCGATGTCAGCGAACGCGAGCGCGCCCACCTCGTCCGCGATTTTGCGAAAACGAACCCAGTCGAAATCTCGCGAGTAGGCGCTGAATCCCGCCACAATCATTTTCGGCTGATGTTCTCTTGCTAATTTTTCAACCTCGTCCATTTCAATCCTGCCAGTTTCAGGATTGCAGCCAAACTGAACGAAATCATAAGTTTTGCCGGTAAAATTAATCGGATGACCATGGCTGAGGTGCCCGCCGTGATCAAGTTTCAAGCCGAGGACTTTGTCTCCCGGATTTATCAAAGCGAAGTAAACCGCAAGATTCGCCGGAGATCCGGAGAGAGCTTGCACGTTCACAAAATTGGCTCCGAAAAGTTTTTTGGCACGTTCGATTGCGAGCGTTTCTATTTCGTCGACAACTTCATTTCCCGCGTAATATCTTCTCCCTATGTAGCCTTCGGAATATTTATTCTGAAAAACCGAAGCCATCGCCTCCAAAACTGCGGACGAGGCATAGTTTTCGCTCGCGATTAATTCGAGTCCACTCGCCTGCCGCCGCTCTTCTTTTTTGATCAACTCGTGAACTTCAGAATCCGCAGCGGGTAGGAATTTGTAATCCATAATGGAAGTAAAAAATAAGAAGTAAAAAGTAAGAATTTCTTTGTTAACTTTATTTGTTAGACACATGACAGAAAACGAAATGGAGTTTATCCTTTAACTTTCAGATTTTCCAACATGGAAGTGGACTTTAGATGTTGGATATTGGGCTTTGGAATTTGTTTTAAAATTGAGATTTAAGGTTTGTTTAAAAATTACAAAATTAAAAATTCTATTTCTAGTAAGCCCTTTATTCTTAATCCTTAATCCTTTATCCTTCCTTCGATGCGAAGACAAAATATTCTCCTCTCCGCGGGAATCGCGCTCGTCGCTTCTTTCGATTTTTTTGTTAAATTTCTCGCGCAGAAATTTCTCGTACCAGCGCAACCAATTGAAATTTTTCCTTTTTTAAAGCTCGAATTCACGCAAAATTCGAATCTCGCGTTCGGAATTCCCTTCCCACGCAGTTTGGTAATTTTGCTCTCTGTCGCAGCGATTATTTTTTTGGGAAATCTTTTCGTGAAAAATATGAAAAAAGAATCTAAAATCGGGGTGGTCGCATTCGCGCTGCTGCTCGGCGGAGCATTCGGAAATCTCACGGAAAGAATTTTCTTCGGAAGAGTCACTGATTTCATCTCGCTTTCCATCATTCCGAATTTCAATCTCGCAGACGCAGCCCTCACGATTGGAATAACGCTGCTGATAATTTTCCACCGCAGAATATTCAAAAAAATCTAAAGTTTAGTAAAT
>JBDRIC010000098.1:0-14212 GCA_043816245.1 Patescibacteria group bacterium | reverse complement strand
TCGTTACGAAAAGGTTAGCGTGCTAATACCAGACCCCCCGTCCGCTGCGCGAAAACATCCTCGTCTTGTCAGGGGAGCTTCAACCCTCCACCCTTCACTTTCCAACTAGGGAGATGCTTGCAGGGCAGAGGGTTAGTTTCTAACAGTACAATTATGGAATCCGTCGTGGCAGATAGGAATCTCCAAATATTTTCTCAAACTAAAAATCCGTTGATCTGATTTTGCAAGCCCACCTATTTTCGAGTAGGCTTCTCCGCGCGTCCATAGGATTGTTAGAAATATTAGGGTGATTAAGAGAAATTTGAGTAAATCCTAATAATCTTGACGCCCTCAAAACTCCTAATTTTCTTTCAGAGTGAAAAAACTTGTCATTGTCGAGTCTCCCGCCAAAGCTCGCACTATCACGAAATTTCTCGGCAGCGACTACACGGTTCGCGCGTCGATGGGGCACGTCCGCGATTTACCGAAATCGAAAATTGGTGTCGATCTCGAAACAGGCAGTTTTCTGCCGGAATACATCATCTCCCGCGACAAAACGAAAGTTGTTTCCGAACTCAAAAAATTAGCCGAGCAGGCGGATGAGATCATTCTCGCGACTGATGAAGATCGCGAAGGGGAGGCGATTGCATGGCATCTTTTGGCTGCGCTGAAAATCCAAAAAGGCGAAAAGAAAATCGAAAGAATCGTTTTTCACGAGATTACGAAATCGGCGATTGAAAACGCGCTCAAAAATCCGCGCGAGCTTGATCGAAAATTAATCGACGCGCAGCAGGCGCGGAGAGTTTTAGACCGATTGGTGGGGTATGAATTGTCTCCGCTGATTTGGAAAAAAATTCGCTACGGTCTCTCGGCGGGGCGGGTGCAGTCCGTCGCGGTTCGGCTGATTGTCGAGCGGGAGCGGGAAATCGAGAAATTCAAATCGGAAGAATTTTGGAGCGTCGCCGCGAATCTCGAAACGCCGCGCGGCGCTGAATTCTCCGCGGAACTTTCGAAAATTGATTCCAAAAAAGCGGAAGTCCACTCGAAAAACGAGGCGGAAAAAATTGAACTCGATTTGAAAAACGCCACATTCCAGGTTCAAAAAGTTGAAAAAAAAGAGAGGCGGCGGCGACCGGCTGCGCCTTTCATCACCTCCACGTTGCAAGCCGAAGCTTCGCGGAAGCTCGGATTTAGCGTGAAAAAAACAATGATGCTTGCGCAGCGGCTTTACGAAGGTTCGGATGCCGACGAAGGATTGATTACCTACATGCGCACCGATTCTACGAATATCGCGAGTTCGGCGGTGACGAAAGCTCGCTCTGTGATTGCGAAGAAATTTGGAAAAGAATTCGTGCCCGAGAAATCCCGCACATTTACAAAAAAAGTGAAAGGAGCGCAGGAAGCTCACGAAGCGATTCGACCGACCGACCCTGCCCGCTTTCCGGATTCACTGGAAAATTCTCTCGAAAAGGACGCGTTCCGACTGTACGAATTAATCTGGCAGCGGTTTCTCGCATGCCAGATGGAGGATGCGCTGCTCGACCAAACTGGTGTGGATATTGCCGCGAAAGATTATATTTTTCGCGCGACGGGGCAGATCGTGAAATTCGCCGGTTGGCTCGCCGTGTACTCGTGCGGCTACGATTCAAAAGAAGAGGAGGCAAAAGATTCCGAAAAGTTGCTTCCCGAGATTATCGAGAATGAAATTCTCAAATTGCTCGAATTAAAAAGCGAGCAGCATTTTACGAAACCGCCGGCGCGGTACACCGAAGCCACGCTCGTCAAAAAATTGGAAAGCGAGGGTATTGGTCGACCGTCGACGTATGCGCCGACCATTTCGACAGTTCAAAATCGCGGCTACATCGAAAAAATCGATCGCTCGCTGCGACCGACGGACACTGGCTGCGTGGTGAATGATTTTCTCGTGAAACATTTTCCGAAAATTGTGGATTACAAATTCACTGCGGAAATGGAGGGGCAGCTCGACGAGATTGCGGAGGGGCAACATCGTTGGAATGAAATTATCGGAAATTTTTACAAACCGTTTCATGCCGAAATTGAAATAAAAACGGAGACGATTAAAAAAGAGGATGTCGTGAATGAGGCAACAGACGAAGTGTGCGAAAAATGCGGGAAACCCATGGTAGTGAAATTGGGTCGCTTCGGGAAATTTCTCAGTTGCTCCGGCTACCCCGATTGCAAAAACGCAAAACCGCTTGATAAAAAACAAGAGGAGGCTGAGACCGAATTGAACGCGAAAATTGCTGGTCAAAAGTGTCCGGAATGTGGGAAACCACTTACCGTGAAGCGCGGTCGATTCGGAATGTTCGTCGGTTGCAGTGGCTATCCCGACTGTAAATTTATTGAAAAGAAAGCAAATTCCACTGGTATTCACTGTCCGGAATGCGAAAAAGGAGAACTTGCAGAAAAATTTGCTCGCAAGACGAAAAAGAAATTTTGGGGCTGCAACGCGTACCCGAAATGCAAATTCGCTAGCTGGGACGAACCGCAAAAAATTCCATGCGAGTGTGGAGGAGTGGTCGTTCTCAAACGCGGGAAGCAGGAGAAGTTGGTTTGCCTAAAATGCCAAAAGGTCAAAAGTCTTTGAGTGGTTGAGATTTCAAGCAATACCAATTCGCAATAAAAAAGCTATTAATACTGCGTAGCCTCAGAAGAAGGAATTCAACCCCAGGGGTTGAATTTTGGAAATTGGGGCACAATGAAAAAAATGGAGGCTAACTAACCCCATTTTCTAAAAAGTAGTCAGCCATTTTATTTCTTCGGTGAGCTCGCAGACCACGATGGAGTTTTACTTTTTGTTTGAGGTGGGCGAAGTATCCATCACAGGACAGGAATTTTAGGGGCATTTTCCCAAAGCTGCCAGAAGGTACGTGAGTCGTCTAGAAAAATGAAACAAATGAGACACTATAAAAAGGTGTGCAGGTGAAATAGTTTTTCGTATTTTTATGTAAAATTATTCCAATTTAATTTGTCTAAGATGCCCACCTCTGATCTACGCCAATTTTTTCCCAAGATATTTAAACCGAAGATTTTATTTGGAGTGGGTGGTTTAATTTTAATTTTAGTAGCGATAGGACTGGTTTTATTTTTGATGCGACCTCCAGCCTCCCAATTTAGTTTCGACCAAAATCAAAAAGTTGCCAGTAGTTCTGATCTAAAATTAAGTTTTCCTTTCGCAATGAATCGGAACAGCGTTGAGGAAAATTTAACTATTCCGAGCGGACTCGCTGGTGATTTAAGCTGGCAAAATGATCAAACCTTGGTATTTGATCCAACAGAAAATTTAACTTTTGGTGCAGTTTACAAATTCACCCTCAATAGCCGAGCCTTGCGGCTTGATGGGCAAAGGCTAGGCAAGGCACTGGAATTTAAATTCACAGTTTCGGGTCTGCCGACTCTATCCACTCATGCCCCGGCTGACGGAACTACGGAAATTCCGACGGATGCCGATATTACACTTGTTTTTGACAGACCAATTGTTGCTTTGTCTACCGTTCATTCGAAAGAAAATCCTGAGGATTGGTCAATAACAATCACGCCAGAGATACAAGGTCGTTGGCGCTGGCTTGGCACTACTACTGTGAAATTCGTGCCAAGCGAAGAGCTTCGAGCAGCCACTCGTTACACGGTCTCCGTCCCTGCAGGATTGACGACACTTTCGGGAGAGCAGACAGCCGAGGATTTTAGTTTTAGTTTTGAAACTATTCGCCCACAAGTTATCAGCACCATTCCTCGATCCGCTAGCAGTGAATCCGGTCCCAACAGCAAAGTCGAACTCAGTTTTAATTTACCAATTGATGTTTTGAGCGCTCGTGAAAAAATTACACTACTCCAGAAAGTGGATTATGCTAATACGGCAGAGGATGGAGAGTTTGCGTTAGATATCGAGAGTATCGTTTACGGCGAAAAAGAAGTTGATAAGCAGATGATTACCGATGAAAAAACTATCATTCTGGAGCCGGCTAAGCCGCTCGCATTCAATATAAATTATGCGGTCAAAATAGCCACAGGAATTCGCAGCACGCAGGGCGAGCTTGGCAGCGCGGCGGATTACAATCTAAATTTCAAGACGGCTGGACCGATGCTTATCGAAAAAGGAACTTATTCAAATAATCGTATTAATCTTAGATTTTCTAACGATATAGCAGCGGAGGAGCTGACTGACAAAATCTCGATCACGCCGACAGTTGCGGGTTGGGATGATTTAAAATTCCAGCCCAATAATTGGAACCGGAACGAACTAAATTTTTATGCACAGCTTGCTCCCAGCACGACTTACACTTTGACCGTGGATCAAGATGTTCGCGATCACTGGGGTCAAAATTTACCGGCAGACTACAAACTTACTTTTACAACCAAGCCAGTTGATCCGAGAGTTTTCATCCACTCAGAAGGCGAGTTCGGTATTTTCGAGAGTGCTAAACCGCCGATTTATTATCTAAATGCGGTGAATGTGAGCCGAATGGATGTTGAACTGGCGAAGCTGTCGCTGTCGGAGTTTTTGGAAATTAGAGATAAACGGAATCAAAATTACGAGTTCAATCCAAATTTGAATAGTTATTCTGACTATCAAAAATGGAGCTTTGCGCCACCTAAAAATGAACACGATCAATGGGAATCGATTCCTTTTGATTTGAATGAAAAAACCGGCAGTCCGCTCTCGCCTGGGATTTATGTCTTGACTTTGAAAGCGCCCGAATATCGCAATAAATATGGCGATTACGCGCAAATTATTAATTATCAATATTTCGCGCTAACGAACCTCGGGCTCACGCTGAAATATTCCGGCGGACAAGCGCTTGTTTGGGCGATCAATCTCCAAACCGGTGATCCACTCAAAGATGCTCTTGTGAAATTTAACTCTTTAGGCGGCGAACAAGTGATCACTGGTCGCACGGACGCTAATGGATTTTTTGAAACCAAACTTGATTTACAAAAATTTGTCACAACCAACAACGAGTATCAGCCTGAATTTTGGGTGACAGCCGAACATGAAAAAGATTTTGCATTTATCGGCAGTGACTGGACGAGCGGCATTCGGCCGAATAATTTTGGATTTCGGACGGACTTTCGTGGAGTCAATGCTGCAGAATATCAAATGGATTCTTATATTTATACCGAACGACCAGTTTATCGTCCGGGAGATACAGTTTATTTCAAAGGCATTGTCCGTTTGCGCGATTCCGAGGGCGCATTTTACCCTCCCAAAAATAGTCGCCAGGCTCTCGTAAAAATTGAAGATTCAAAAGGAAATGAAATTTACAATAAAACTCTCGACTTCACTGAGTTCGGTAGTTTTTCCGATGAATTGCCGTTGGATGTAGAAGCGGCACTAGGGGGTTACAGCTTGCGAATACAAACCGTGCCAGACAATGATATTGGAAGTAATTACGGATACACAAATTTTTCAGTTTTGGCTTACCGCAAACCTGAGTATCGCGTGGATTTAAGCTCCACGGTAGAGGAGTATTTCGACAAAGACGAAATCAAAGTCGAGGTCGAAGGAGCTTATTATTTCGGTGCTCCATTGAGTAATGCGAAAGTAAACTGGCGAGCGAAAACGACTGATTATTTTTTCAATCAATACACTGACGGCTGGTATTCGTTCGCGCTGGAAGAGGCTTGGTGCTGGTGGGACTGTGAACGTGAATCAAGTTTGCTGTTAGAAGATACGGGTGAACTAGATGAAAGTGGCAGATTTAATTTGGAATTTCCGATTGATCTCGCCGACAAAAGTGTTGGGCAAGTCGTGACGGTCGAGGCAGACATCACCGATCCAAATAACCAAGTCGTCAGCAGTCGTATTTCCGTCCCAGTTCACAAATCTAATGTTTATGTCGGTATTCGTCCGGAAAATTATTCCGTCCAGCCTGGAGAGGATGCTGTTTTAAAAATTGTCGCGGTCACGCCTTCCGGTGAAGTAATCGATGGACAGAAAGTAACAGTTAAACTTTTTTCGAGAGAGTGGAATTCTATTCGTAAAAAAAATGTGGATGGTCGTTATTATTATGACAACGAAGCTAAAGATGCTTTTATAAGCGAAACAACAGTCAAAACAAATTCTGACGGAAAAGCCACAGCGAAACTGAAAGTGCCGTCCGGTGGACAATACCGTGCGGTTGCTACTGCCGAGGATGACAAGGGTCGTGAGTCCAAAGCTGGTACGAGTATTTACGCTTGGTCGCGAACTTATGTGAATTGGCCGCACAAAAATGATGACAAGATCGATGTCATCGCCGACAAACCGGAATATGCCGTCGGAGACACGGCAAAATTACTCGTCAAGTCGCCCTACCAAGGTGAGAATGTGAAAGCTCTCATCACCGTCGAACGCGAGAATGTAATTCGTAAGGAGGTCGTGACGATTGAGAGTAATGCTCAGTCTTTCGAAATTCCGATCACGGAAGATTTGATTCCGAATGCTTATGTTTCGGTTGTTATCATCAAACCGCGAGTCGGCGAGACCTTCAATGAAAATGGACTCGACACCGGAGCGCCGGCTTTCAAAATTGGCTACGCCAAATTACTCATCGAAACGACGCGGAAGGAACTCAATCTCGCACTTACGACTGACAAGCAAAAATACAGTCCTGGTGAAACAGTTCAGGTGAGCCTCAAAGCAACCGATTATTCTGGTAAAGCCGTCGAATCTGAGCTTTCGCTCAGCGTAGTAGATATGAGTGTGCTCGCGTTGACTGGATTCGAAATGCCCGATTTGGTAAAGAAATTTTATGCAGAGCGCGGACTGGGGGTCATGACCAGTGAGCTGCTGACTTATCTGATCGAACGCTTCAAGCCGGGATCCAAAGGTGGTGGAGGCGGCGCTGATCCAGAGTCGCAAAAACGCGGTGACTTCCGCGACACGGCTTATTGGAATCCGATAATTGAAACGGACAAAAACGGCGAAGCGAAAGTCGAATTCAAACTGCCGGACAATTTGACGACTTGGAAATTACTGGCGATTGCGGGCACGCGCACGAGTGAATTCGGCGCAGTGGCAGAAGAAATTGTCGAAACTAAAAAGATAATTGTTCGCCCTGTTCGTCCGCGTTTTGCGGTGGTCGGCGATGAAATTGAGCTTGGGGCAATCGTCCATAACTTCCTCGACAAGGAAGCTGAATTCTCAGTTTCTCTGACCGGATCCGGCTTCGAGTCGCGCGGCAAAATCGAGCAAAAAATCAAAGTCCCGATGGGTGAACAAATTAAAATTAATTTCCCAATCACTGTCGGTCGCGTAGAAAATTTAACTCTAAATTTCACGGCGGAAACTGACGGAGAGCGTGATGAGATTGAGGAAACTATCCCGATTTATGCTTTTGGCACACCGCAGTCAGTAGCGACATCTGGATTCACCGAGGATAACGCGACGGAAATTTTATCTGCGCCCTCTGAAGAGGAAGCTTCTTTTGGAGATTTAAGTATTACGATTTCACCGACATTGGCGACTTATCTACCTGCTGGTCTCGACTATCTCGTGAAGTTTCCCTACGGTTGTGCGGAGCAAACTGTGTCGAGTTTTTTGCCAAATGTAGCTGTCACACAACTGCAAGGTTTTGAGGCATTCAAAATTACAACGGATGAAGAACTAGAAAAAAATATTATCGGCGGGTTGGAAAAACTCTACACATTCCAGCGTGGTGATGGTGGCTTCGGTTACTGGGCTGGCAGTCGCGAAAGCTATCCTTATCTCACGGTCTACATTGTCTTTGCGTTGAATGAAACAAAATCTGCAGGTTATGCCGTCGATGCAAATATAATCAGTCGCGCACGCAATTATCTCAACAGCGTTCTGCGAAATCAAAACTTAAAAGAGCCGCTCGATCTGGCGACTCGCGCTTATATCCTATTTGTATTGTCCGAAGGTGGAAATGTCGATGTCAGTTTGCTGAATAATCTTTACGAACAACGCGAAGACTTACCGCTATTTAGCCGAGCTCAGCTGGCGATGGCTTTGCAAAAATCAGGCTCGCAAGGAAGTTTGGACAAAGCTAAGAAAATGCTCGATGAAATTTTAGGCAGAGTGAAAACGGAAACCCGCGGAGCTCACTTCGAAGAAGATAATTCCGAAGATTTTCGCAGTCTTATGAATACCAATAGCCGCACGACTGCGACTGTTTTGCAGGCACTGATACGCATCGATCCAGAGAATGCGCTTATTCCGCGAGTGGTTCGGTATTCGCTCGCGATTCGCGAAGAGGGGCACTGGGATACGACTCAGTCAACCACAATTTCCATTCTCGCTCTAATTGAATTTCTGAAAAATACGGGCGAGCTGGGTGCGGATATGACTGCAGGAGTGGCAGTTGGCGGCAAACAAGTTTTGGATCACCGTTTCGATCAAACTAATATTTTGACACGAGAAGAAACCAAAATCGCGTTGGCTGAGCTCGCGCGAGGCAAAGATAATGAAATTAAAATTGGTAAAGATGGTGCGGGTCGACTTTATTATGATCTGCTGTTTTCTTATTTTTATACTGCTGATGAGCTACCACCAGCGGAAGAAGGTCTCGGCATCGTTCGCGAACTTCTACCTTTGAAGTCCGATGAATTCGATACTTCACTCACGGAAGCTAAATTGGGCGAGACTTACAAAGTCAAGCTCACGATCACTGTACCGGACGATCGTCACTTCGTGGCGGTGGAGAGTCCGTTGCCAGCCGGCATGGAAGCAATCGATCTGAATCTGAAAACTAGTCAGCAGAGCTTATTCGACGATGCGGTGAACAATTGTAAAAATTCCTGGAGCTATGATTGCTGGCAAAATAATCTTTGGCGTTTCAATCATACTGAACTCCGTGATGACCGAGTTTTCCTTTTTGCCGACTACCTGCCGACGGGAGTTTATGAATACGAATATCTGGTGCGCGCGACGACTCCAGGAAAATTTCGCCTCCGTCCCGCTCGGGTTTGGGAAATGTACTTTCCGGAAACCTTCGGACAAACTGGAGGAAATTGGTTTGAAATTCAAGAATGAAATTAAAAAAAAGATGGATCGCCTTAAGTGTAACGACTGTCTGTGTGGCAGCGTTACTCTTTTGGCCGTTACCAAAAGCACTCACAAATCCCGCTTCCCGTGAGCCCACTCGAATTCTCGATCGCAACGGACAATTACTTTATTCCATTCGCAGCCCGGATTACGGTGCTCAGAACAAAATCACATTCGCAGAAATCCCATCGAAGATTATCGAGGTGCTGATCGCCACCGAAGACCGCACCTTTTACAAACATTTCGGTGTGAGTTTGCGTGGAATTTTGCGAGCAGCCTATTTAAATTTCAAAGCCGATCGAATTGTTTCCGGTGGCAGCACGTTGACGCAGCAACTTGTGCGCAACCGTTTGCAGCCCGCCCACCGCGGATATTGGTACAAACTCCAAGAGGTCTATTTTGCAATGAGGTTGGAGGGAAAATTAAGCAAAGCGGAAATTCTGGAAAGTTATTTAAATACTGTTTACTTCGGTCATCAGGCTTATGGCATCAGCGCAGCAGCAGACATTTATTTCGACAAACAAATCGGCGAACTTAGCCTCGCCGAATCAGCTTTACTAATAGGATTATTGCAATCTCCCGTCAGCCTCGACCCTTTCAGAAACTTCACATCAGCCAAGAAACGGCAACAAGTCGTGCTCTCCGCAATAATCGATGAGGAGAAAATTTCAACAAGTGAATACGAGGACGCGCTCAAAGAGCCGCTGCGAATCGCGAAAGACAAAGTCGAGATTCGTGCGCCGCATTTCGTCAAATGGTTACAACAAAATTATGCCAATGAATTGAAAGTTGGTCCGAATATCAACACCACTCTCGACCTGAATCTCCAAAACGAAATCGAACTCATCATCGCAAATGAACTTTCTAAACTCGCGGAAAAAAATGTCACGAGTGCAGCTGTCGTCGTGCTCGATGTCGAAACTGGCGAACTGTTATCAATGATCGGCTCGGCAGATTATTGGAGTATGGAAAATGATGGACAAGTAAATGTCGCTATTTCCTCGCGCCAGCCTGGCTCGGCTTTGAAGCCATTTACTTACGCGCTCGCTCTAGAAAATGGCGAGACTGCCGCGACCACAATTGCCGACATCGAGACACAATTTTTCACTCAAGAAGGCAATCCCTACATTCCGCGGAATTATGATTACGGCTATCACGGGCTGGTGCGCTACCGCGAGGCACTCGCGAATTCTTACAACATCGCCGCAGTCAAAGTTTTGGAGCTGGTCGGCGTGGAGAGGTTATTGAACTTATTGAAATCCGCTGGAATCTCCACCCTCAATCAAGACCCTGAATTTTACGGCCTGGCTCTCACCCTCGGCGACGGAGAAGTGAAGCTTTTGGATTTGGCGCGGGCGTACGGGATTTTCGCGCACGGCGGCAAGACTTTAAATTTAAAAGTTTTGTCAAATGAGATGAGCACGTCCGGCAAGCAAATTCTCGATGAACGCGTGGCTTGGCTGATTGCCGACATTCTCGCGGACGAGGATGCCCGCTTACCAGAATTTGGCGCAGACTCGCCCCTCAATTTCGATTTTCCAGTCGCCGCCAAAACCGGCACGACTCGCAATTCTCGCGACAACTGGACCTTCGGTTTCACACCGAATCGGATCGTCGGTGTTTGGGTCGGAAATGCTGACAACTCACCGATGCAGGGAACTTCTGGTGTGACCGGAGCCGGTCCGATTTTTCATGAAGTAATATTGGCAGCAACCCGCGATTTATCTCCCCGAAATTTTCCGCGACCATCAGGAATCACAAAAACTGAAATCTGTAGTCTGTCTGGCAAGTTGCCGACTGAATATTGTCAGCACACACTCACAGAATTTTTTATCACTGGAACCGAGCCAACCGATGCCGACGACATTTTTCAGCCAATTGAAATCGACACACGCAATGGACTTTTGAGTAATAATTGCCCAGCCGAGGTCATAAAAACAGATATTTTTGCGATTTTTCCACTAGAGCTTCAAAAGTGGGCTCGTGAAAATGGTTGGATCGAGCCACCACGTGATTACTCACCGCTTTGCCAAAATGAGAAATCCAATTCCCTAAAGAGCAAGCTCGAAATTACCAAACCACCTTACGACAGCTTTCAGCTTGACCCACTCGTACCCGATGAAAATGAAAAAATTATTTTTGAGGCACGTGGTAGCCAAAACTTAAGTAAAATTGAGTGGTGGGTAGATGATGAATTTATAGGTATCGGGACTGCGCCCGATTATCGTTTGGAGTGGCAGCCAGAAGTAGGCGAGCATGAAGTTACGGCAAAATCGACTGATGTTTCCAGTAAGGCGGAATTTGAGGTTCTAGAGTGATTTAGCTCGATAACTCGCAGCAGCTCGGCAAAGATTCACGAATAATACTTATATTGCGAAGCGGTGTCAAAATTAGGCCTTCGCGGCGATGTCGGTCATATCCATAATCGGTTGCATGATTGCGGCTACGAGTCCGGCTACGAGAGTACCGATTACCACGATAATAACCGGTTCCATGATTGTGGAAAGATTCTTTACAAAAATTTCCACCTCCTCGTCATAAAAGGCTGCCACTTTTTCTGTCACGCTGCCGAGCTGTGCGGTTTGTTCGCCGACCGCAATCATGCTGACCACGAGGTCGGGGAAAAGCGGATCTCCATCAATACTCTTGTGAATCGGCACGCCCCGCTCCACATCCGCTTTCACTTCGAGCAGCCGCAAACGATAGACTTCATTTCCCACTGCGTTGGCGGTAATTTCCAGCGCGCGGATGATCGCTACCCCCGAACTTGAAAGTAAAGCGAGCTGCCGCGCGAATGAAGCGAGTGCGGCTTTTTGGTTCAATTGCCCGAAAATCGGAAGATGCAGTATCAGTCGATCCCAACTTACTTTTCCAGTTGGAGTTTTTTTCCAATAACTTAAAAAAGTAATCATAGCTGCAATTGCGAGGATGAGCATCAACCAATTCGGAAACATAAAAGTGGAAGCAATAAACCAGTTCGAAGCATTTACCAATATTTTTGTGGAGATTGGCAATTCAGCACCCGCTCCTTCAAAAAGCTCGCCGAGTTTCGGAATCACCATCGTCATCACTAGAAAAATCGCGCCGGTGAGCACGGTGAGCACCACCAGCGGATAGATCATCGCGGAATGGATTTTTTTCGAGAGTCCGGCTGATTTTTCTGTTTCGGTGGCGAGGCTTACAAGAGTTTTATTTAGCTGCCCGGAAGCTTCACCCGCCTCAATCATCCCGATTTCAGCTTCTATAAAAATTTCACCGTAATCTCTCAGCGCATTCGAAAAGCGGTTGCCGGTTTCTACTTTTTGAGCCACATCATTGAGCACTAGTCTCAATTTTGGATTTTCGCTTTGCTTACCTAAAATTTTGAGTGCTTTCACAATTGAAAGTCCCGCGTTGATCATTACCGCGAGGAGTCGGAAGACCACAGCTTTATCTTTTGGTTTGACCTTGGTGTGAACAGCTAGATATTCGTTGATCGAATCGATGATTCTTCCCGAAGAATGGGATTCAGCTGCGGGAGCTTTTTTGACTGGGATTTCTTTTTTGTCTTCCAGCTTTTCCTTTTTCTTCGCATCAACTTGTTCGAGGCTTACCACGTTCAGACGCTTTTCGTTGAAAAGCTTGTCAGCGGCATCCAGCTTGTTGGCGGCACTAATCGTGCCGGTAATTTCATTGCCGTTTTTGTCGCGGGCGGTGTAGTCGAATTGCATTTTTGAAGGATTATTTATTAGAAATTTTTTCTATTTCGGAATTCTCTTCATCTTCGGCTTCTTCTTCAGTCGAGCGGGCTACTGAGTAAACTTCTTCAATGGTGGTGATTCCGGCGAGAATTTTTTCTACCCCGTCGTGCTCGAGAGTTTTCATTCCCTCCGTGATTGCCTGTTGTTCGATTTCGAGCGGAGAACCATTTTTGAGAATCAGATTTTTGAGCTTGTTGCTCATTTCGAGGACTTCGTAGAGACCGATACGACCTTTATATCCGGTACCTCCGCAGGCTTCGCACCCCTCGCCGCCGTAGATTTTCAGCGGAACATTTTTTTCTTCGAGTCCCAATTTTTTCCGCTGCGTCGGATTCATCGTTTCGATGGCGCGGCGGAGTTTTTTTTCAATTGCAGGTTTGAGTTCGATTTCCTTTCTGCATTTGTCGCAGATCTTTCTCACTAATCTTTGCGCGATGATCGCATTCACCGTGGCTGTGATAAGGAAGGCCGGTACATCCATGTCGAGCAGGCGGGTGATTGTAGACACGGCTGAATTTGTGTGAATCGTAGAGAGCACGAGATGTCCGGTAAGAGCGGCTTCGATCGCTACTTCGATGGTCTCCCGATCACGAATCTCACCGACCATGATGATATCTGGATCTTGCCGCAATCCTGTTCGCAGCCCGAAGGCGAAAGTATAATTAATCGCGGGATGGACTTGGCTCTGGTTTAATCCATCCATTTGGATTTCCACCGGATCCTCGATGGTCATGATGTTGACCTCGGAAGTATTCAGGATGTGAAGGCACGAATAGAGAGTTGTAGTTTTTCCGCTGCCAGTCGGACCGGTCGTGAGAAGGATTCCGTTCGGAGCGGCGATTGCTCTTTTTATAATTTTGAGATTATGGGGCTCAATGCCGAGTTCTTCGAGTTTTGGAATTTTGCGGCTGCGATCCTGTAATCTCATCACAATCTTCTCGCCGTGAACGGTCGGCAGGGTGGAGAGGCGGAGATCGAGTTCTTTGCCCTCCGGAGTGGCGACTTGTACGCGACCATCTTGAGGGATTCGGCTTTCATCGATTTTGAGATTGCCCATTATTTTAATCCGGCTCACGAGAGCGGAATGCAGCGAGGGCGGATATTCCACGATTTGCCGGAGGATGCCGTCGACACGGAAGCGAATACGGACAGTATATTCCGACGGTTCGATGTGAATGTCCGAGCTTTCGATATCGATTGCGCAGTTGACAACATGCTCCGCGATTTGCGGCACGTCACTTGCGATAATTGCGTTCTGGAGTTCGGCAATTTTATCGGCCATTTAATTTTTGTTTTACTGCTGCCAAAATTATTAAACTCATTTAGCTTTATTGCTGGCAGCAATCTCTTCCGGAGACGGTAAGCTGTAGGCATTTACTGCGAGTTCAACATTAATTCCTTCCGCCATTTCTGTTTTGCTGCCACGATCTTTGATTTTCATACTCACATCTTTCACATCAAGTAGGCGCGTGGCTTCATCGTCATC
>JBDRIC010000097.1:0-3029 GCA_043816245.1 Patescibacteria group bacterium | reverse complement strand
TATTGAAAATTGTTGAAAATACCTTCCCTTTTCTGTTAAATTTAAACTGTTTCAATCTTTAATTTTAATCCCATGAACCCCCTCCCCCCCGCTCGTAGTTCGAAAGATTACTTGCTGCCTTTTTTGATCATCATTTCGGTCGGTCTGATCGCCGCGCTTTTGATTCGAGTGTGGGGATTGTGGGGCGAAGAAGAAGGTGGTGCGCTCACTCTTTCGGGAAAAGCGGAATTGAATGAAATCGCGGGAGAGGTGGAAGTTTATTTGCCGGCGGCGAGTGCGTGGAAAATCACGCAAACCACCACTTCTGTGAGCATAGGAGAGAGCGTGCGGACGAATGCGGAAGGAAGTGCAACTCTCACTTTCGATGACGGAACCATTTTGAATCTCGCGAGTTCGAGCGAGTTGAGGATTGAAGATTTGCGGAATTCTCTCACAAAAAAAGAGGCGCGACTGACACTCATCCGCGGAATCGCGGGGGTGACGTCTGGTACCGCAAATGCGGATTTCGAAATCACAAGCGAGTTTCTGAAAATCAGCGATTCGGACGGAAAATTTATTTTGAACTCCGCTGAAAAAGAAATCACGGCGAGCGCGATTGCCGGGGGTTTCACCGCCACGATTCTCGACCTGCAAAATCCGAAAAATCCGGAATTGAAAAAACTCGTAGTGGAGGCGGGCGAGACTCTCGAAATTTCGGAGCAAAGAGTAAATTTGTTGCGAATCGGCGGCGAAGCCGATCTCGTGAAAACAACCCCCGACACGATTTTGAATTCAAAATTTTATCTCGCGATGACGGGTGGAAGTTTGGAGAATTTGGAAGGTGAAGAAAGTTTGGAGGATTCGGAAAATTCGGAGACGACGGAAATTTCTGAAAATGCCACTCCCGCAGTCACTCTCCCCGCTCCGCTCATCGAGACCGGCAGCGGAAATATTTTGGCGGTAGCCGAGCCGGTGAAAGTGAATGGAAAAGTCGCGCCGGAAATCGTGAAAGTCGAGGTGGCTTTCGAGAATGCGGATGCTTTCGCGCTCTCAAAATTCGAGGCTGGCAGCGGCGAGTGGAATTACAACGCGTCGCGCGAGTTTGGGAATTTGAAAATCGGGGTGAATAATTACACCGTCGTGGGATTCGATGCGGAGGGAAATAAAACTCCTCCCGCCAATTTTCAAATCATTTTTAATCCCGCGGACGAAGTGGAAAGTTCGGACGAGCCAGCAGAGGAATCAGAGGAAGTAGAGGAAGAAGTTCCAAGTGAATCGACAGACGGCGTACCGGCGATCGGCGGGGAAACCTTCGCAGCTCCGACCGTGAGCGAACCGGCAGATGGAGCGACTTTCACGGAAGCGCCGATTCACTTCGAAGGGACAGTACCGGCTGGCACGAAGGAAGTTTTGGTGAATGAATATAAATTGAGCAGTTTTGAGGCTGGCTCAACTAGCTGGATTTATAATGCGGATCCGAAATATGAAAACCTCGAGATCGGCGAGAATGAATTCGAAATCGTAGCGGTGAGCGAGACAGGCGATCGGAGTTCGATTACGATTAAGATTACTTACGAGCCCGAAGAAGAGGAATAAAAAGCGCGTAGTTCACTGGGTTGTTCCATGTTTCATGCTTCATGTTCCATGAGAATGTCTTGCTTTTGGGGCTGTTTTTTGGTAAAATAACAAGAAAATTAAAACTAAATTCGCAACAAAAATAAATGCAAAAACAATTTTTTGATTTCGACGCAGGAAGTTTGCGGGAGCGGAGGTTGGTTTTTGAGGCTGCGGAAAACTTAGAAGATCTACAAACTCGCGCTGCTGGAATGAGTCAGGAGGAAGCCTATGATCAGTTGACTCTTGAGGAGTTCCAAGCGGCGAATAAAGCAGGCTGGTTTAGTAATTCGATACCTCCTATCGGAAGTAGAGCAAACACAGAAAAGCCTAATTTGAAAGTAATTAAAGAAGGAAAAACCCCAGAAGGAACAAAAGATACTACTGAAGGATTAGAAGATGCCAAAAAAGCTGAATATCCTGACTGGATGCAAAAAGAGCTAGCTCGAATGGATGGGAACATTAAAGGAAACATCATGGATGTAGACCCAAACAACATCAATGTAATGCAACATGTTCTCAGTGAGCGTGATGATATCACTCGATTACTTGGAACAAATGAGGAAGTTATTAACCGTCTAGTTACCGAAGACATCCGAACAAAGATAGAAAATCTTGTAAAAGAAGTTCACGCCGCAAAATATGGAAAAGGTAAAGAAATTTCAGCGAACAAATTAAAAAGGAAAACCGATAAAAAAATGTATGGAGAAAAATTATCCAATCGTCTTTCAAGCAAAATAAAAGGTCTAATGTACCCAGGTTATGGAAGGGAATTGAATTCCCTAGACGCTATCAATACTAGAATTACGACTTTGGAAGGGATGCTTAATTCAACTTCTAAGTTGCCTACTTTGCCAGGTCGAAATGTGCTCAATGCAGAACTCCAAGAATTAAAAAATGTAAGAAGAGCTTGGAGCGAATCTGAAAAAAATATTCGCACCGAACTTTCTCTTGTGAAAAATACAAAAACGGAATATCTCAACGAAACGTGGGGATTTATTAATCCAGAACTTCGCACGAATTCAGACGGCAGCCAAACCAGTTCTTTGGAGGATTGGTTTTCGACTAATACGATGCAGGGATTAGCTATTGCTCCTGCAGAACAAAATTTGTTTAGAAAAATTTTTCAAGATGGAAATTTAAAAAAATTAATTCTTAATGGAAACACAGCAACAGGCAGCGGCGACTTTTACGATTGGATAAATCGATCATCATACACTGTGCCGGAAAGAAATATGATTAAAACTTTTTGGGAATCTCTTGAATTCGAAACCTATCGCGAGCTTGCATCTGTTGCGAATAATGATGATTTGCGTAACTGGAATAAAACTGAAGACGGAAAACTGATGCTTGGTTTTTTGAGTAATCATCAAAACCATGTCTATCTTCACGGGGGAGAAACTATCCCTCATGGTCAAGATAATCCGATACAAGTT
>JBDRIC010000096.1:0-3890 GCA_043816245.1 Patescibacteria group bacterium | reverse complement strand
CGCCGTTCTCGCCGCCGCCGCACCTCCACAGCTCGTCGCAATTATTCGCCGACGCCGATCCGCCGCCGGTCATCTTTTGTGAAAAAACTGCTCGCTTCCACCAGTAAAACCGATTTCCGTCTCGAAATCGAATCGCGGGTGGCGCGGGATATTTGGGCGGTGATTTACATTACTCTCGGTATTCTCACTTATCTCTCGCTCGGCGGGAATATTGGGTGGGTTGGTGAAAAATGGATTAAGGGATTTCGTGGGCTTTTTGGTGTCGGAATAATTTTTATTCCACTAATTTTTTTCGCGGTCGGTGGGACGATGCTTGGCTCCAAAAATGTGCGTTTCAATTTCACGCGAATTTTTGGCATCGTAATGTTCGTTACTGCTGCACTTGGCATTTATCACCTCTCGGCTTTAGAAGAAGAAATGCTTCCTCTTGCCTCAAAGTTTGGTGGAGCTGTTGGTTTTGTCGCCTCGTGGTTTTTTTATAAGGCTTTTGCCACTCTCGGTGCTGAAATAATTTTGTTTGCTATTTTTCTGATTTCAATTCTGCTGACTTTTGGCGTTTCGTTCAGCGATATTTTCGGATTTGTGCGTAATTTGGTTTTTGGTAAAAAGGCTGAAAAATCTGCCGAAAACGGAAGTTTGAAAGTCCGCGATTTTCAAAAAGAGTCAGCTCAAAACATGAAACATGAAACAGGAAACATGGAACAGGGAATGGACAAAAAATCGAATATCCCCGAATTTCGCATCAACCGACCGGGTTCGGTCAAACTTGCGAGTGAATTCAAACCCGAAAAATCGAAAGTTTCGGATGCGGACTGGACGCCGCCTTCGCTCGATTTGCTCGATGAGGCAGCGAAATCGGCTTCCGTTGATGAAGTTTTACTTCGCAAAAAAGCGGAATCAATTCGACAAAAACTTTCGCAATTCGGAATTGATGTCGAGATGCATGACGTGAATGTCGGACCGACGGTGATGCAGTACACGCTGAAACCGGCGCAGGGGATGAAGCTTTCGAAGATTATGAATTTGAAACGGGATTTGGCGTACGAGTTGGCAGCCAAAAGTTTGCGCATTGAGGCGCCGATTCCCGGGAAAAGTTTGGTCGGCATCGAAATTCCGAATGAAAAAAGAACGCTCGTTCGGCTAAAGGAGCTGCTGCTTTCCGACACATTCTCTCAAATCAAATCGAACCTCCGCGTCGTGCTCGGTCGCGATGTTTCCGGTGCGGCGCGAATTGCCGATCTCGCTGAGATGCCTCATTTACTCGTGGCTGGCGCGACCGGTTCGGGCAAATCGGTGGGAATCAATACTTTTCTGCTTTCGCTGATTTATCAAAATTCGCCGAACGATCTCCGGCTGATTCTCGTCGATCCGAAAAGAGTTGAACTCGTGCCGTACAACGGGATTCCGCATCTTCTCACGCCCGTCATCAACGATTCCGAGAAAACAATTTCTGCGTTAAAATGGGCGGTTTCGGAAATGACGCGGAGATACATAGAATTATCAAAGGCGAAAGTTCGCAACATCCGCGAATTTAATTCTTCACGTTCGACGGAAAAAATGCCGTACATCGTGATCGTGATCGACGAGCTTGCCGACCTCATGATGGTCGCTCAAAAAGAAGTGGAAGGCTGCATCATGCGGCTGGCGCAGATGGCACGCGCTGTCGGCATTCACCTCATTCTCGCGACGCAGCGACCGTCGGTGAATGTGATTACCGGCGTGATCAAAGCCAACATTCCGGCGCGCCTCTCATTTCAAGTGGTCTCGGGCGTCGATTCCAAAACAATTCTCGATTGTATCGGCGCGGAAGATCTGCTCGGGATGGGAGACATGCTTTTCATCCCGCCGGGCGAATCGAAGCCGGTGCGGATTCAAGGCAGTTTCATTGACACGAAAGAAGTTCGGAGAGTGACGAACGCGATTAAACTGGATTTGACGGAGGAGCCGGAATACAACGAAGAGATTCTCGATTCCCGAAAAACCGCGAGCGTGGTGCTGCCAGGCGTGAAACATTCTTCCGCTGACTCGAATGGAGGAGGCGGTGACGAAGAAATTATCAAACAGGCGGCGCGGGTTGTTGTTGAAACAGGGCGGGCTTCCGCATCGTTGCTGCAGCGCCGACTTTCGCTCGGCTACGCGCGGGCGGCGCGAATCATTGACATGCTGGAAGAGAGGGGATTCGTCGGTCCGGCGGCGGGGGCGAAGCCGCGTGCCATTTTCATCACCGCCGAAAAATTAACCGAACTCGAAAGTGGTGGCGGGGATTCGGCAGCTGCGAAAAATGAGGATCTTCTCAATTCGATGGAGCAGGGGAGAGGGGAGAGATAATTTTTAAATTTTGTAATTTTTAATTTTGTAAATAAATCTAAAATCTAAATTTTTAAAATTAAAAATTGAACAAATTTATGAATCTCGCGATTGCCGAAGCGGAGAAAGGTTTGGCGGCGGGTGATGGCGGACCGTTTGGCGCGGTGATTGTTCGCGCTGGAAAAATCCTCGCGCGGGTTCACAACGAAGTTCTCAAAAACAATGATCCGACCTGCCATGCCGAAATTCAGGCGATTCGCGCGGCTTCGAAAAAATTGAAATGTTTCGATCTCTCCGATTGTGAAATTTATTCCAACTGCGAGCCGTGCCCGATGTGTCTCGCGGCGATTTATTGGGCGCGGATTCCGAAACTTTATTTCGGAGCGACGCGGGCAGACGCGGCGAAAATCGGTTTTGCTGATAAAATTATCTACGACGCGATTGGCGGCAAAGCGGCGTGCGAGCGAGTCGAAAAAATTCAAGTCGCGCGAGAGAAATGTTTGCAGCCCTTTAAAAAGTGGGTAAAAATGGGAAATGTAACTCAGTATTAAAATGCCTCGACCTCGACATCGAACTCTCATCTCGAATCTCAAAAAATTTTTTATAGAGAGAAATTTCACGCGCGCAGTCGTTGGACTTTCCGGCGGGGTGGATTCCTCGCTCACGCTCGCGCTCGCGGTTGCCGCGCTCGGCAAGAAAAATGTTTTTGGTCTCATTCTTCCGCGAAAAAATGTGAGTTCGTCCGAATCGAGAATTCTAGCAAAAAAAGTCGCGAAGAAGTTCGGAGTGCGAACTTTTGAATTTGAAATTTCCAAAATTATCAATAATCTGAAATTTCCGTGGGAAGCGAACGCGCTCGCGGAAATGAATCTCGCGCCGCGCGTGCGGATGATCGCGCTTTTTCATTTTGCGAATTCACGAGATGCGCTCGTCCTCGGCACTTCGAATCGTTCCGAAATTTCGCTCGGCTACGGTACCAAGTTCGGCGATTTCGCGGCGGATGTGGAGGTGCTCGGGAATTTGTGGAAAACGGAAGTTTTTGCGCTCGCGAAGAAATTAAAAATTCCACGGGAAATCATCGCACGGATTCCGACTGCTGAGTTGTTGCCGAATCAAACTGATGAGAGCGATCTCGGCGCGAGCTATGAAAAGCTGGATGCGATTCTCCAAAAATTAGAGGCGAACAATTTTGGCTTGTCCAAAAATTCCACGGAATTTGAAAAAGAAATTCTCGCGCGCGTTCTCACAAATCGCCACAAAACCGAGCCGCCGCAGTTTTTGGGAATATAGATTCTTGCTTGCTTTTCAAGCCTGCTTGCCGGCAGGCGAATGGAGAGTGGAAGGTGGAAAGTGGAGATTCGTTAATTACTTTTTGTCCGAACCACTGATTATACCCATCCTTCGCTTTCCGTTCCGCTTCGCTTCACTCCAAGCTCCGGAGGGCAGGCTGATTTTTATGATTACGCAGATTACCGCCTGCTCAAATCACCGCCCTGCAATATTTTCACGACAAGCTCGAAGAAAAGAATCCGAGAAATCAGCGTAATCCGATGAATTATGGTTCGATATTTTCAACCCCAGGG
>JBDRIC010000095.1:0-2240 GCA_043816245.1 Patescibacteria group bacterium | reverse complement strand
CGAACTAATTGTTGGTTAATAGCTGAAATTTGTAGGGGATAATTTAATTTTAGCAAATGCGTTTAAAATAAGGTAATGAAAATTAAAAAACCTCGCGTTCTTCTTCTCTTCTCCGGCGGACTCGACTCCATCCTCGCTGCGAAAATTCTCCAAAATGCCGGCTGTGAAGTTACCGCGCTCACTTTCGAAACCCCTTTTTTTGATGCGGAAAAAGCCCGCGAAGCTGCCAAAAATTTGGGAATCGAAATTATCGTGAAAGATATTTCGCAGATTCACTTCAAACTGTTGCGCGACCCGCCGCACGGTTTCGGCAAAAACATGAATCCCTGCGTCGATTGCCATGGGCTGATGTTTCGTTTGGCTGGAGAATTAGCGAAAATTAACCCCACGATTAAGCGTGGGGTTAATTTTCAAATTCTCGCGAGCGGAGAAGTGCTCGGACAACGACCGTTCTCACAAAATCGAAACGCGCTGCAGCTGGTCGAAAAAATTTCCGGACTGAAAAATAAAATTCTCCGCCCTCTCTCTGCGAAGTTGCTGCCGGAAACTTCGTACGAAAAAGATGGTCTGATTACTCGCGAGCAGTTGCTCGATTTCTCCGGCAGAAATCGGAAGCCGCAGCTCGCGCTCGCCGCGAAGTTCGGCATCCGCGAATTTCCCGCCCCTGCCGGCGGCTGTCTCCTCACTGATCCGGGCTTTTCTGCACGGCTGGAAATTCTCCTCGCGCGTGACTCCGCCGCCGCTCCCGCCGACGCGGAACTGCTAAAAATCGGTCGTTTCTTGCCGGTTGGCGAGCGATCATTCGCGATGATTGGGAGGAATTTTTCTGAAAATGAAAAGCTGCAGTCATCCAAAAATCCCGAAATTTATCTCGCCCAAATGCGGGAATTTGTCGGACCGACCGCGCTTATTCGAATCAAAAAGCCAGATTCATTCGAAAAAGTTTTTCCAGAAACCGCCAAAAAAATTAAAAGTTATGGGAGGGATTCCAAAAATTTCACGGACAAAATCACGTTTGAAATTTGGGGAAAAATTTCTGCGACGCGCGAAATTTAAATCGTCAAAAACTTGTCAAACCGATCCACCTCATCTTTCGAACCGAGACAAACCACCGTCCGCTGATCGAGAAATTCCACTTTTTTCGCGAGAATCGATTTTTCCAAATCACTGCTCGCGCCACCCGCTTTTTCGATAACGTAAGCCAGCGGAGCGCATTCGTAAATCAATCTCAATTTCGCCGGATTTGACTCGCTGCCCGGATAGCTGAAGACACCTTTTCCTTTTACGAGAATCTGATGCACATCCGGCACCATCCCGCCAGAATAACGCAGCTGGTAGCCATTCTCCGCCCAAAAATCGAGGAGTGTGAGATATTCCTTATTCTCCGCGCACGCGCGTAGATTGCCCGGCGCGAACATTTTACCTTCGCCGATTTCCATTTTTTCGATTGTCAATTTCCAATCACCATTTTTTTGCAATGTGAATTCAGCAGGATTCGAATCAATCGCAATCGTGAAGGTCGTGCGCGGTCCGTAAATCGCGTAGCCGGCGGCGCGCATTTCTTTTCCGCTTTTGCCGATGAATCCCTTCCCTTCCCAAATCCCGAAAATCGTGCCGACAGCGAGGTTCACATCCACCAAACTCGAACCATCGAGCGGGTCGAAAGCGGCGGAAAACTCACCTTCCTTCGAAAGTTCAATTTCATCCGACTGCTCCTCGCTCGCGGCGACTGCGACCACTCCCGATTTTTTTAATTCCTCAAAAACGATCCGATCCGCCAAAACATCGAGTTTCAGTTGCTCCTCTCCGAAAGTATTTTGCGAACCGGCTTCGCTTGTCTCGGCAGTACGGATTTTCCCATCAATTAGCTTCACTGCCTCCGCAAACGCGAGAATCGCTTTCGCGAGATTCGGCGGGGTAGATGAGAGGTAGGTTTGGAGATTCATAATTTAATAATACAGGATATAGGATAAAGAATGCTGAATATTTTGACTGTGCTCAAAATTCATCACCTAGATCAAAAAACAGAATCAATTTATCGCATAATTCCTTTTTAATAAAATCATCAAGTGCTCCTATTTTTTTTATAATTCTTGTTCTGTCAATTGTTCGAATTTGCGATAATTCTATTCGAGAATCCTGCTTTAGATTATTTTTAGAGCTGGCTTTGATAATTATAGAACTAGGAAAATTTTTAATATTACTTGTAATCGGCACGATAGTAACTGTGGCAATTTTTG
>JBDRIC010000094.1:0-5645 GCA_043816245.1 Patescibacteria group bacterium | reverse complement strand
CAAATACATTCGCAACCAAGGTAGAAAGAAAGATATCAAACAGCTCCAGCTATTCAACATTTGACGCCCTGTGCTTTAGCACGGAACGAAGCTGTAGCGAAGCGAAAGCGAGTGGAGATGCGGTGCACAGGGTAGTTCACTACCAATTCGCAATAAAAAAGCTATTAATGCCGCGAAGCTTCCATTCTCCGTAGGTTTACTCCGAAGGATGAATTGGTGCTTAAAAGATTAGAATTAAAAATAAAACCAATTTGCAAAAATGCAGATTGCAATATTTCTATTGCGAAGCGGTATGAAACGAACCGCGTACCACCACCCCCCACCGATCAAAATCGGAACTGTGAGAAACGCGAGGCTTTTTTCGAAAGGATTGAAAAATAAAAACGCGTTGAAAATCGCGTGAAGAAAAATCGCGAGAAACAATCCTTCGAGCACCACCTCGCCGGAAGTGTGACCGTGCGCGGAATCTTTCTGGGAAAGAAGATGGCAAAGTGTGATGTGAAATGGTCGGCGGAGAACTTTCGTGAGATTGCGGAAAAAATGAGCGAGCGGTTTTTCGTGTTTTGATTTCGGAACAATTTTTTTGGCAACGAACGCGCACGCGTAAAAATAACCGAACGAGCCGGTGAAAATCGTGTGCGCGAGAATCGTGCCGAGCGAGCGCAAGAGGTAAAGATTCCAAAAATCGAGGCTCAAACCTCCTGCCGAAAATTCGCGGAAGAAATAAAAAATGTTTTCTGTGAACGCGAAACCGAGCGCGATGAGAACCGCGAATTCGAAACCGTCCTCCCACTTGTCGAAATGGCTTTTATTTAGTTCGACTCCCCCGATTAGCAGCAAACCTTTTAGGCTTTCTTCTAGAAACGCAAAGAAAATCAGAAGGACGAGTGGCGCTGCCCAAGAAAAAAAATCATATTCTCGCAAGATGAAAAGCGACAACGCGGCGAAAATTCCGAAAAGAAAAAGTTGTGCCAAAACATGCGCCGGCTCCGGCTCCGCCAACCTTTTCCGCCAAAAAAACAGCCAGCCTGCTACCGGCGGCAAAGCGAGAATGGCGAAGATGGCTAATTCGTTGATTCCCAAACTTCCCCAAGTTTAGCGAAACGGAGGGAGAAAAAAACTGTGGCGAAGATGAGGAGCGCGAGAATCCACGCGGGGTTTTGATTTTTGAGGGGCGGGGAATTTGTCGATGAAAGAAGTTGGCTGCGGAGCAGTTTCGGAGCCGCCGCGAAATTTTTGAATGTGAAGTTTCCCTCGGAATTTTCAACAAAAACTTTCCACCTCTCCCCTTCCTGTAATAATGCCCGCGCGAGAAGAACCGAACTTCCCTCCGAGAATTTCACGAAAAATTCTCCGCTCGAATTTTCAATCACGAAACCCTCCTCCCCCGCGAAACGAATCGTTCCCTCGATTTTTTGAGAATCGAATTCGTTCGCAAAATTCGGAGTGGGAATCACGGTTTCGCGAAACTCGGAACCGTCGAACGCGAGCGCAACACCTTCTGGCGGACTTTCGAAATTAATTTTGGAAATCAGCCGCCCTTCGAAATCAAAAAGCCGCGCTGCCTCGTGACCGGAATTATTGAGCGCGATTTTGGTGAGCGGTCGCGAAAAAATTTTGAACTCGCCGGGCTGAAGAATCGTCGAATCAGAAATCACGAAAGGCTGGCTACCGCCTGCCGAATCATCGAGCCGCCAATTGCCGAGATTCACCGCGGTCGGACCGGAATTCCAAATTTCAATCCATTCCGCTGCGGAATCTTTTTCGACCGGATTCGCGAGAATCTCGGAAATTTGAATCGTGTCCGAAAGATCGCCGTTCCGATTTTTTTGAACTTTTTTCGTTTTCGAAGAATGAATTTCCGGCGCGAAAATTTTATTCGCAGCGGCAGGAGTGGGGGTCGCGGTTTCGCGAAATTCGGAACCATCGAACGCGAGCGCAACGCCCTCGCGAATTTTTTTGTAAGAAAGCTCGGCAACCGTCCGCCCCGTCGGCCACGCGAGTGAAATCAGGCCGCCAGAATTCAGCAACGTGAGTCCGCTCTCCGCACGCGAGAGGACGAGAAATCCGCCAGCTGGAATCGCGGAATTTTCAGGAAACGTGAATTTTTTGCGGCCAGCGGTGAGATGAAAATTCGAAAGATCAGCCGGTTCGCTTCCGAAATTTTCGAGTTCGATGAATTCATTTTCCGCATCCAAGCCAACTGGATTCGGCAGAATTTCGGAGAGGCGAATGCTTTCCGTGAAAACTGGCGGCGTGAATTCTTCGGCTAAATCGAAATTCAAAACTTTCCGCGCGACCCCCTCCACTCCCATCGGATCAATGAGTTGCGTGAAAATATTGTGATTGCCAACTTCAAGCGGTTGATCAAGTGCGTAGCTCCACGAACCATCTTCGGCAATCGGAATTTCGACAATCGAAAGTTCGGAGTGAATGTAAATCCGCATCCGCCCGCCGGGTACCCCCGCCCCCGCGAGAAAAACTCCGTTTTTCCCATCGACGGAATGATCGAGCCTCGAACTCGCAAACGCAGCCAACTCGGCACGATACCCCCGCAAATTTTCGGGAGAAGATTCAGGCGAATTCGGATCAAAGCCGTGCTGAATTTCAAAGTAGTCGGGAAAACCATCTCCATCCGTGTCGAATTTTTCGGGGTCAGTGCCAAACTCCACCTCTGCTAAATCCGAAAGTCCATCAGCATCAGCATCCTCACTCGCAGGAAGAATTTGATAAAAACCATTTGCAGCGTTTGGAGTAGGAATTTCAGTTTTGAGGAATTCGCCATTCGAATTTTTTGCGAACGCCACACCTTCCCGAATCTCGGGATACTCGACCGAGTCGACCGTCTCGCCGTCAGCATCGAGAAGCGTAAAAATGCCACCTGAATTTCGGATCGGCAGTAAGCCGTGAAATGCGCGGAACTCGCCGGGCGCGAGAATCA
The DNA here is from genome assembly GCA_043816245.1 of Patescibacteria group bacterium. Taxonomy (GTDB): domain Bacteria; phylum Patescibacteriota; class Gracilibacteria; order JAHISY01; family JAHISY01; genus JAHISY01. The sequence goes on along the minus strand of JBDRIC010000094.1, from coordinate 2,704 downwards.
CGCTCTCTTCAAATTCGTACAAGCCGTCGCCCATATAAACTTGCCAGCCAAAAAGTTCCACCGAAATCCCGCCAACATTCTCAAGCTCGAACCACTCCACCCCGGAATCTGTTCCGCGCGGATTTGGCAAAATCTCGGAGATGAGAATCTCACCAGCCATTTTTTCAATTTCAGGAAGCGGCTCCGCCGGTCCGCGAAATTCGAAATCGTCGGCGGAATTCGTGTCGTCAGAATCGCGGCGAAGAATCGAACCGCCGCGCGGCAACTCACGCGAATCAATCAAACTTTCCGGCAATTCGGAATGCCACTGCCTGTCCGCGAATTGTTTTTCGAGTTGTTTAATGTCGCTCTCCGCAAGGTCATGTTCGCGATTTGGCGGAGCGGAACGATCACTCCAGCCGACGAAATCTTCGACTGTTCCTGCAAAATCCGCAAGCATGAGCAGCCCATCTGAACCGGTGAGTCCATGAAAAGTGGAACGAAAAATATTTTCGGAGAAACTTTCCTCCGTCGCGCCAAAAATAATTTCCACCTCCGCGCCGCTCGAAATCTCAAACTCCGCCGGAAATTCAAAAATTTTATTCTCGCCAAACTGGAGGGAAAAGCCAGCAAGACTCTTCGCCTCCGAACCGCAGTCAACGCACATCAGCCGAACCCGATCGCCGCTCGAATTTTTGGGAGCGACTTCTGAAATCAAAAATTCGATCTCGCTCGCGAAGGTCGGCGGCGCGAAATTTTCTTTTCCTGGCGTGGCAAAAGGAGTCGCGAACCAATCGGCAGCGGAATCCGTATCGACGGAATTTGAGAAACGCGCAATCACGATCTCTCTTTCAATGGCAGAAGAATCAATCGCATCGGAAAATTCCGCGGAAATCCACCCGCCCGCCGCGACGATCTCGGCGATGTCGGTATCCTCGCCGCGCGACCACGCGCCGTTCCGGTTTTCCCACACGACCGCGTCTTCAATCGTCCCGCTGGAATCGCGGAGCGTAATTTGCTCGTCGGTTTTCGTGAGACCGCTGCAATCGGTGAAAATTTCCCACACTCCCTCTTCCGATTTTGTGGAATCTTTTTCAACCGATTTAAAAGTGAGCAGTAAAAATTCGCCCGTTTTCATTTTCGTATTTTTCGGAATCGTTTTGATTCTTTTGTCGACTTCGAAATAAAACCCGCCGACATCAATCCCGCGACCGGAATTGCCGTCGTCGAGCATCTGAATTTCAATCCAGTCGGCGGAGGAATCGAACGAGACTTCGGTAATTTTCATCTCAACTCGCGAAGCGGAAATCGAATCGAAAACCGGTTCGTCGGTTTTTTCTTTTTTGGAAGATTGCGTTGCCGAATTTTCTCCGCCTCCGCTGCTGCCTCCCCCGCTACCACTTTCAGGTTTCTGCAAGCGATTTTCTTCTCCCTGCGTGATGTCCGTCGTAATTTCAAATCCGTCCTCAAATCGTGCCCAACTTTCGCCTTTTTTCATTTTTCCAAAATTCGCAGAATCAATTTCAATTTCTTCATTTTTTAAAAAAACAGAATCTCCACCATTATTTAATTTATTTCCCCATCCTGAAAAAACCAAAAATTTATTCGGGGAAATCACTGTATTTCCCGGAATTGTGAAAAATTCCCCAACTTCATCAAAAAATACAAATCCTGAAATGTCGCGCTCCTCGTCCGCCCGAGAAACGATTTCAATCCACTCATCGCAATCTTCCGGTGATTCGTCACAACTTTTTTCCGGATTGGAAACAATTTCGTTCAAAAAGATTTCTCCGTGTTGTCCGGGTGGGATTTCCGGTTCCGGTTCCGGCGGTGGTTCGGGTTCCGGCGGAACAAAAGTTGAATTTTGCGGATTCGGCAAACTTTGCAGAAAGAAATCGTAAAAGTTGTCGCCAGTGTCGAGAATTTCATTATTTTCGTCGAACCTTCGTTCGATTGAACCGCCATCGACAGGATTCGGAGCCGCAGCTAAACCTTCGAAAAGCGCATTCGCCCCGAAGCCGACAAAATCTATAACATCCGGATCTGTCAGTCCGCCGCTCATCGAATCCGTCCCAATCGCCACCGCATTACTGTCAGTGAGCGTAAAATCCCTCAAAATAAGCGCATCTGCCGCTAATTTTAAATTTTCATCAACCGCGTCCAAATCGACAACGAGATAAAAACCGTGCGCGGGAATCGTCGTCCCGCTGAGAAAAGTCGCGTCATTAAAACAATCTTCAATGCATTCTTCAAAGCGAACGACAATTGATTTCCCACCGCTACTCGTCCACCGCTCGATTCGATAACCATTTTCCGCGAGATTAATCGGCGCATCTGTTGGATTATAAAGCTCAATGAAATCATCTTCCGTCCCACCCGTTCCATTGATCGAATCAATTTGAATTTCCGAAATCACGAGATTTAAGTTTTCTGGAATTTGCGGCTCCGTCTCCGGTGTCGCGGGAATTTCCAAACCGCTCGAATAATTTTTAGCGGCATCGAAAGCAAAGATTTTGAAAAAATATTCGGTTTTGTTCGTGAGACCTTCCGCCGAAAATTTGTCGTCGTTGCCGACAAAAATAACCGTCGTGTTGCCGATCAGCTCGTCGGCAGAATAATTTTGACTGTCTTGCGGAGTTTCCGAAATCGTCGCCGTCGATCGCAAAATTAAAACTCCTTCAAAATCTTCGACGGGATTCGTCCAACCCAAATCAACTTTTGAATC
>JBDRIC010000093.1:0-2453 GCA_043816245.1 Patescibacteria group bacterium | reverse complement strand
TTCATCTCTGAACAAATCAAGAGTTTAGTTTCGAGATTCGCGTTAGCAATAAAAAGTGACTGCCCCGCGAGCGTGCAATTTCAAAACCTTCCCTCCTCAAAAACTTCAACATCACTTTCCCCGAAATCGCGGGCAGTTTAGGCATTCACCGGAATTTTGATGTTTTGCACCCCGATAAATTTCGTCTCAGTCTCGGGCTTCTCATCTTTGAGGCAAAGTAAAGCAACCTCCTCCAAACGCTTGTAAAGTTCGGGAAGAGTTTTGGCTTGGGTGCGACAGCCGTGTAGCGCGGGAATTAATCCAAGATACCACCCTGCTGCATCCTGCTCGATAATTACTGTTAAATCCATGCTTCCATTTTAAATGATTTCACCCAAAAATCCCACCCTTCTTTATTTTCAGACCGCCTTCTTTCGCCAAAGCCTCAAGAAGTTCTTTTTCTTTTCGCGAGAGCTTTTTTGGGATCTCCACCAAAATTTTTACGAGATGATCTCCTTTTTCGCCCGAATGTAATTTCGGTGATCCGTAATTTTTGATTTTGAAATTCGTGTGCGACTGCGTGCCTGCCGGAATGTTCAACTTCACATTTCCGTGTACGGTTTTCACCGCAATCTCATCTCCGAGGGCAGCTTGGATGAAGCTGATCTTTTGCGTGGAAAAAATATCCGCACCGCGCCGCTCGAATTCGCGGGAAGGTTCGATCATCATGTGGATGAAAAGATCTCCGCTCTGTCCGCCTTTCGCTCCCGCTTCGCCCTGTCCCGCCAGCCGAATCACCGCTCCGCTCTCCACGCCCGCGGGAATTTTCACTTTGATTTTCTCGCTCTTCCGCGCGCGACCGGTACCGTGGCAGCTGCCGCATTTTTTTTCAAAAGTTTTGCCCTCGCCGCTGCAGTCTGGGCAGACGGCGGAGTGTTGCATCGTTCCGAAAATTGTTTGGCGGGTGGTCGAGATTTCACCGGTGCCGTTGCATTTTCGGCAGTCTGAAATTTTCGATCCGGGCTCTGCCCCGTTGCCGCGGCAGTGCTCGCATTTCACGAGTCGATCGAGTTTGAATTCAGCCGTCGTTCCAAAAATCGCGTCTTCAAATTTCACGCGCACGCGCGCTTCAATATCCGCGCCGCGCGTCGGACCGCGCGTTTTCCCGCCTCTTCCGTTACCGCCGAAAAAAGTTTCGAAAATATCTCCGAATCCGCTTTCTCCGCCTCCGCCGAAATCAAACTTCACTCCCGAGAAGTCAAACCCTCCTCCGCCGAAGTCGGCGCCCTTTCCGCCGAATCCTGCTTCTGCCGAACCGAACCGATCGTAATTCGCGCGTTTTTGCTTGTCGCCGAGCACTTCGTACGCTTCCGAACTTTCTTTGAATTTTTGCTCCGCCTCTTTTTTGTCTCCTTTTGCTTGATCGGGGTGATATTTCCGCGCGGCAGATCGAAAAGCTTTTTTGATTTCCGCTTCGTTCGCGCTGCGTTCGATTCCGAGAATTTTGTAATAATCTTTTGCCATTTCCGCGCAATTTTAGCAGGAAAATATTTTAGCGGAGGATTGTTTAGCTAGTATAAAAAATTCAAGTATTAATTGCACCACTTGAAAATAAAATTTAGCAAAACACAAAATTAATTCAAAAGTTCGGCGAAAGCGGCGAGAAAGAAAGTGAAAGTTAAAAAATAGCCGCGAGTGCAAGCATTTTTCTGCTAAAATCTCGCGAGATGCAAAAAATTCTCACACTCGCGGACGGTTCGGCGATTGCCGGTGAAAGTTTCGGCGCCCATTCGGCAGGTTCGACAAGCTCACTGCAGGCAAGCTCAGGGCAAGCAGTTGAAGCGGAGGGTGAAGTTGTTTTCGCGACGGGGATGGTCGGCTACCCGGAATCACTGACGGATCCCTCGTTTGCCGGACAGATTCTCGTGCTGACGTATCCACTCATCGGAAATTATGGCGTTCCGCGGCAGTCGGCAGTCGGCAGTCCCTCCTTCGCTAAAGCTACGGAGGGCAGTCGGCAGTCGGCAGTTGAGCAAAATTTTGAATCGGAAAAAATTCAAATTGCCGGGCTCGTCGTTTCCGAATATTCTGAAAAATATTCTCATCATGCGGCGAAAGAAAGTTTGGCAGCGTGGCTGCGCCGCGAAAATATTCCGGCGATTACAGGCGTGGATACCCGTTCTCTCACCCAAAAATTGCGGGAACAGGGCACGATTCTTGGGAGGATTGAAGACAAAAAAACTTCTCGAAAATTTTACGATCCGAATCGCGAACATCTCGTCAAAAAGGTTTCGCCGACCAAACCGCGTTTTTTCAAACGCGGGAAGAAAACGGTGGCGATTCTCGACTGCGGAATGAAGCTTGGCATTCTCCGCAGTTTTCTCGAGCGCGGAATTTCCGTTCATCACCTCCCGCACGATTTCAATCTGGAAAAGGTGAAGTTCGACGGTCTTTTCATCTCGAACGGTCCGGGC
>JBDRIC010000092.1:0-7521 GCA_043816245.1 Patescibacteria group bacterium | reverse complement strand
CCGTAGAAACGAGTAGTTTTGTAGGGACGAGGCATGGCTCGGCCCTACAAAAACATCCACTTTCAACTTTCAACTTTCCAATTTGCAATCCCTTCCTTGCCGTTGCAAGCAGCAAACCATAAAATCACGATGTGAAAGCTTTTTTCAATTCTGCTTCCGATAAAACGGTCAGTGGAATTCTCCATGACCTCAAAACCACCGGCGAAATTCTTCGCGCCGCGCGAAGCAAAAAAGACGTACTCGATTTTACGATTCGGATTTTTTTACGACTCGGTTTTGATCGAGTTCGAATTTGGCTGGTGGATGAAGAAAATGAAATTTATTACGGAGCCAAATGCAGCTACATGCCCGACAAAAATTTTCAGCAAGCCCGCACTTCCTTGAGAGGCGAGGTGCTGCCGAAAAATTACGTGCGCTACATGAAAAAGAAAAAACCGTATCTCAATACGACCATGCCGCTTTTGAAAAAATTTTTCGGCGACTACAAGCTGCCTTACACTGTCGGGTTTCCCATGCTTTCAGGGAAACAGCTTTTGGGCGTGGTTTCCGTGGACAACTCGATTTCTTTGAGAGAAATCAACCTCAAAGAAACAGAAACGAAAATTATGCCATTCGTGAATCACATCGCTCTAGTGCTCAACCGCGTCATTGCCGATGAAAAAATAAAAGAAGCCAACCGCAACCTTAAAAAGAAAATCACCGAGGCCACGGCTGAATTGCAAGAAAGAAATGTCGAGCTCGAATATCTCGCCAATCACGACGAAGTGAGCGGTCTGCCCAACCGCCGGTATTTCGAGAAGCATTTGGAAAAAGAGTTTGCGAAAACGAGCGGAAAACGAAACCTCGCGTTCGCGATGCTCGACATCGATTTTTTGAAACATGTGAATGATAGCAAGGGTCACGAAGCCGGCGATCGGTTAATCGCGGATATCGGAAAAACGCTCGGCGAAAACGAACAAATCCATTTTGCTTCACGGTTTGCGGGAGACGAATTTACTTTTTTATTGATTGGAAAATCGAAAATTCAAAAGCAACGAATCCTCACAAATATTCTCTACAAAATCAAAAAGGTCACCAGTCACACCGTCAGCATTGGCTGCGCCACCGCTCCCAATCCTGAAATCAAATCGTTGATCGATTTTATGCGGATTGCCGACGACGCGCTTTATCATGCGAAACACACCGGTCGCAACCGTTTCGTTTGCGCGGGCGAAAAAGGAGAAAGCATCGCCCCGCTCACCGAACGTCGAATGGATTTACAAAAAATCGAGGAGCAAGGCACCTTCGCGATTGATTACATCCGACAGCTCGCCGCGATCAATAAAATCGCGGAACACCTCCGCACCGCCGCCAGCGAGGAAACCGCTCTCAAAAAAATTATCGGCATCTTACAAAGAGAGCTCGAATTCAAAAAAATAATCATCCTTTTGAAAGAAGAAAATGGCGATTTCAGCTTCACAGCCAACCCCCCTCTGCTTGCCGAAAAAATTAGCGACTCCAAAAAGTTTGTCCGTTTGAATCGCCAACTCGAACGTGCGATGCAGACTCGTCGAGTCCTCAATCTCGACAAACGTCCGGCTTCGCAGAAAATTTTGGAAACATTCGAAATCCAAAACGCGCTGCTAATCCCACTCATCGGTCGGTGGCATGTTATCGGAATAATCGTGGCTGAATGTGAACAAAATCGAACTTTTCGAAAAAGCGATCTTGATTTTTTTCTCACGCTCGGCGATCAGATCGAAAGCGGAATCGTGAAAGCGCGAGCAATCAAAAAAATCGAAAATTTCAATCGAAAGCTAAAAAAAGAAGTGGCAGCAGCCACTGAGAAATTACGCGGTTATTCACATTCTCTCGAGAAGCAGATCAAAGACAATCGCGAACTTCGCGCAAAAGAGCAGCGCATTCATTTCGAATTGATTTCCACGCTCGTCACCAGCCTCGAAGAGAAAGATATTTACACTCGCGGACATTCGGTGCGAGTGGCCAGTTACGCGGTGAAATTGGGAAGGCAGGTCGGGATGAATGAAGAGCAACTCACGAATTTGAGATATGCGGGACTACTGCATGACGTGGGAAAAGTGGCAATTGATCAAAGCATTCTCCATAAACTCACCGCTCTCACCGAGAGCGAGGCGAAAGAACTGGAAAAACATCCGATCATCGGGGAAAAAATTGTTTCTTCGGTGCGCTTTTTGAAATTAACCGCTCTGGCAATCCGCCACCACCACGAACGGTGGGACGGCGCTGGCTACCCTGATAGAAAAAAGGGAAGGCGAATTCCATTCGAAGCGCGCATCCTCGCGATCGCCGACTCTTATGACGCGATGGTAACTCGCCGAAGTTACGGTTATCAAATGAGCCGCACGGAGGCAATCCGCGAAATCGAAACCGGCAGCGGCAAACAATTCGATCCGAAACTCGCAAAAATTTTTACGAGACTTTTGAAGCAGGGGAAAATCCGCACTCCGCAATCTAAAATTCCGAAAAAATAATAAACGATGCCTGCCTTTCTTTTTTTCGGCGAAAACAACTACCTCCTCCGCGCGGAGATACGAGAGCTTGTGGAGAAATTCAAAAAAAATGAGGGCGATCTAAACCTCATGATTTTGGACGCGCAGGAAACGGAAGAGGGTGAAATTATTTCCGCAGGCGAAACCCCTCCGTTTTTGGGGAAGGCGAGGTTGGTGGTGGTTCGAGATTTTGATTTCAAAAAATCCGCGGATGCTCTCACAAAATTCATTGAAAGTTTGCCCGAATACTGCACTCTCGTTTTCACCGCGAAGAAACCGGATGCGCGCACGAAACTTTTTAAGGCTTTCAAAAAATTCGGCAAGACCAAAGAATTCCCGCTGCCAAAACCCGCGGAATTCAAAAAGTGGCTCACGGATGAGATCGCGAAACAAAGCCTAGGATTCGAACCGGCGGCGGTGGAATTGCTCGCGACTTTCACGCTCGGCGATTGCGGAGCGGCGGTGAATGAAATTGCGAAGCTTAAAACTTTCGCGGATGGACAGAAAATCACGCGAGCGGATGTCGAGCTACTCACGCATCCGAATTTGCACACTTCCGTTTTTCGCCTCACGGACGCGATTGGCGAACGGCGAATCGGAAACGCGCTCGCGGATTTGCAGGACATCGTGAACCGCGGAGAAAATTTGATTCAAATTTTTTTCATGATCGCGCGACAGTTTCGGATTTTATTGAGTTTGCACGCACTCGCGAACCGCAATCTTTCGCCTTTCGAAATTGCACGCGAGCTAAAGCTCCACCCCTTCGTAGTGCAGAATTCGCTGAGACAGGTGAGAAATTTTTCAGAAGCAGAGCTGCTCGCAGCCCATTCGCAGTTGCTGAAAATTGATGTTGGACTGAAAACAGGAAAGCTGAATTACTCCTCGTCGAATCCCGTTGAATTCGCGCTCGCGCTCGAAAAGTTTATCGTGAGTTTTGGTTGACGAAAAGTTCTTTTATTTTTAAAATATTCCCATGCAACTCGGCATTTTTTACTCACACCCGCGAACAGAGGAAAAAGCACTTTTCGCCGCGGCGGAAAACGATCCGAAAATCGAGCTTATCAAAATTCGAGATTCAGAAATCGAACTAGATTTGCACGAGGATTTGCAGCTGCTCAAATGCGATGCTGTTTTATTGCGAAGCGTGAGCCACACGAAAAATTTTTATTTGGCAAAATTTCTCGAAGCGCGAGGCGTGCGAACTGTGAACGATTTTGAAACGATCGCGATCTGCGGAGATAAATTTTTAACTTCGATCCGTCTCGCGGAGAAAAAAGTTCCGACACCGAAAACCAAAGTTTGCTTCGACACGGATGCTGCGCTGCAAACAATCGAGAAGTGGGGCTATCCGGTGGTGATGAAACCGGTGGTGGGAAGCTGGGGACGGCTGCTGAGCAAAATCGATAATCGGGATGCGGCGGAAACAATTCTCGAACATAAAAAAGTTTTGGGCGGAATCACCCATTCACAGATTTTTTACATTCAGGAATTCATCGAGAAAAAGTCGGGCAGCGACATCCGAGCCGTGGTAATTGGAGATGAAGTCGTGGCGGCGATGCGGAGAAAGTCGGAGCATTGGATCACGAATACCGCGCGAGGGGCGAGTGTCGAGAATTTCAAAGTCACGAAAGATTTCGAAAAATTAGTTTTGGCTGCGGCGAAAGCGGTAAGCGAAAAAACCCCTGCCTGCCGCCTGCCTGTGCGGTGCACTTGTCTGCCGTTGCACAAGCAGGCGCAGACAGGGCAGGCAGGGGCACTGCTCGGAGTTGATTTGGTGGAAACGAACGAGGGACTAAAAGTGGTGGAGGTGAATTCGGGAGTGGAGTTTCACGGTTTGATGGAAGCGAGCGAAGTGGATGTTCCGGGGAAGATTATTGAGTTTTGTAGGAAGGTGGCGGGATAATATTGGGTAAATTTGCTTCCTGGAATTGTTTTGAACCCTGATTTTCCTGATTCACGGATGAACTTGATTGCAAAGTAGAAAGCACTTGCTGAAACATTCAGCACGAACAAGTAGAAAAGAATCATGCTAATCATTTAATCAAGCGAATCATGGTTCAGACAATGTTAGGAGCGAAGATTTTAATCATGATAATTTTAATGTTCTATTTAGTAAAACATTTAACAAGTTCAGGTTATCTTTATTTATTAGAATAGTGGAAAATACAAAATAACCTTTTCCATAAGGAATAGCTAATTGTGGAGTAAATTTTTCTTGATTATTACCAATAAGAATATCACGATCAAAAAAGTTTTTTGAATTTTCTTGCAAACTAATTATTCTGGTAATTCCATTATTGAAATCATCCCCAGAGGTAAGACTAAAAACAAAACAATGTAGTTTTGTGGTTAATATGGTTTGCAGAAACGATCGCACTTGAGAAAAATTCCCAGCCAATGGTGTAGTGTCCACCCTTCTCTGCAAATTTTCGTCATAGGCGTAATAAAACGGAATATCCGCTATGTTCACATAAATTCCACCTTTGCAAACATAGTCAAAAATATTGTTCAATGTCTGAAGCTGAGAAATATTTTTTTCTGGATATGTTCCTCCGTATGGATTGATCGTAATAGGATACCTAAAAATTAATTTTTCTTTTTTACCGCGAACACACGCAGTACCGTTATCTTTCAAGTACTTTGTTATTTGACATAATGATAAATCTACCCATGATGAATTATTGCCATTAATTTCATAGGGGGCGTAGAAATAAATTCTATTTTTTCTGTTGTTCATTTTTCTACACAAGAACACCCAAAAATTACAAATATGCTCTGTGATGCCAATACCAAACAAGATTAAGACTGCTATTACACCAATAATCAAACCCAACGATTTAAAGATTTCATTTTCATACGGAATAAAAATTATTCCAACAAGTGCGCCAGCTATCAACAATGCGATTTCTTTTATAATTTGATAGAAGTCTTTCATGGTTTTAAAAATTAAAATTTCACCCTCATCTCACCACGCACACCGTAATTTTCAATATCCATTCAATCCTTAATTTTATCCAATGTTTTATTAACAGCGAGAAATAAGAAAACAGCAAAAAAATCCATAAAAATGATTTTCCATATTTCATACATAGTCCAAAAATCAATTTGATCGCTGATCCACGCGTTATAAACTTCAGGATTCGTAATTTGATTTGCTACTTTGAAGAAAATTAATAATTGGATTGATGTGTTGAAATAAATAAATGCCACAGTAAAAACCAAAACTATTATCCTAATCATTTTCTCCCACGAATTTTTTTTGGCTAATGTAAGAGTTGCAAGACAAATAAAGGAGACCATAAGTAAAATCTTTTTGCACCAGTCTGATAATGATGTTGCCGAGACATTTTCATATTCGAGAAACAGCGAGTAGCCAAAATCAGCTAAGAAATACATTAATACAGCTCCAACTAGTATGAGTATCACAAGTCTCCATTTTTTGGGAAGGATGTAGTTATTTTACATAATAATTGGTTTAAATAATCAGTAGGAGGTTTCTGGAATTTTACGGTAAAGGTCAGAAATATCATCAGTGATGCTATCCAGCTTGCTTAAAACAAAGAAGTAGAAGCAATTTTCAATCTCATCTTTTGAAAGTAAGACTTTTTCTATTTCAGAAGTATTTGTCTCGTTTTCATCAATGCCGAGCTTTGAAATTTCCAAATCAAAATCAATAGGTGGTGCTTGACAAACAGAAGCATATTTTTTCATCAAACAAGCTCTCACCCAGCCAGCCGGAAAAAAATCACGAGCACAAACTTCATCAAGCTCCCTTTCCCATTGTTCGAGCTCTTCAATTTCTCTTTGGCGATTCTTGATACACTCTTCACTTTCTTCGCCGTTTGATTCTTCGAGGTAACATTCAATAAAAGTTTTTTTAATAGTAGGTGGTTCGGCAGATAGTGCTGTTTTCCCTTCCGTAGTGGTGTCAACACTATCAGTTTCGATTTCATTATTACTGCCTTTTAATTCCAAGACACAGGCTACCAATATGGCGATTCCAATAATACCCCATAATACTTCGCTAAGGACTTTTTTATCCATTTTCATTTCTAATTTGGTTATAAAAATGAGGTTGCCACACTATCAGTTCATACAAGCATTTTCACAATACATTGAAAATAATGCAAATCCGAGAATCGAAGTTCAAGCAAATTATCTTGAACCCTGATTTTCCTGATTAAATGATTACCCTGATCGCAAAAATCATGATTCAAACGATATCGGATCCGGAGATTTTAGTTTTCCAAAATATCAGGATTTCTAAGTCCTTTTTTCTCATCGGTTTGGATCTTTCGTCCCACTTTTTTGATATCTTCTTCCGGCGGCAGATTCTCTGGACGAATCCCTCTTTCCAAGAGTGTTTTTCTCACGGTTTTATTGTTGGTCACATGTTCAGATGAAATTTCTCGTTCGGTTTTCATCTGCTTTTCTTTGGCATTAAAAATAGTAATCTCGGTCGCAAAATCTTTGGCTTTCAAAATGATTGTTGGGGTAAAGTCTGCTAAAGCTCTTTCTTTAGGTACTTTCCATTTGTCTTTAATTGCCCGCGTGGAATGAGCAAACAGCGCTTGATCTCCTTTGCTGCGAATCAGAGCAAAATTTTGTCCTCCTCTTGTTTGTTCAAAAATAACCTCGGAAAGTTCTTTTTCTGTTCCGGCAAGTTTTTTTCTTGCCGAAAGTCTTTCGGATTCCAAAAGTCTTTGTTCGATGACTTCGAGCTTGCGAGTTTGGACAGCGAAGTAAGTTTGAGCAAAAGCGATTTGTTCTTTTCGCGGATCTCCATTTTGAGCGATGAGGTAGCAGGCGTAGCGAGTGAGCATGTAGTCATTCACGACTTTTTCCGCTTCCTTAGGCATTTTGATCGTTTTCCCGACGCCGGCAAAATGATCGGAAATTTTATGTTCAGATGCTTCACAGGCGATTTTGGCTTTTGAAATAACGCTTTGGAAGTTGTCCCATTTGGTGTAGCCGAGGAGATGTTGGAGATCGCGAGCCAGCCAAAATTCTA
>JBDRIC010000091.1:0-4048 GCA_043816245.1 Patescibacteria group bacterium | reverse complement strand
CACTCCGACCTGTCCTCCGAAACAAAATGAAGGATGGAAGATGGAAGCTCCGCCGTGGCGGATAGGAATCTCCAAGTATTTTCTCAAACTAAAAATCTCCTGATTCTTTTGATTCGGTAATTAACCGGAAGTTTTTTCATCAATGCCATTTAAACATTTTTTTGTTAAACTCAATCAAACTTTCCAAAAATGCTGAAACTCAAAAAAAGAATCGCGACGATTGGCAGCCACTCCGCGCTGCAGATTCTAAAAGGCGCGAAAGACGAGGGTTTCGAGACGATTTGCGTGTGCGAGCGAAAAAGAACTCAGCCGTACAAAATGTTTCCTGTCGCGGATGAAATTATCGAAGTGGAGAAATTCGCTGATTTTCTGAAGATTGAAAAAAAGCTGATTGCTCGCGATGCAATCGTGATTCCGCACGGCTCATTCGTCGAATATTTGAAACCCGAGAAAATCAAAAAATTGAAAGTCGATCATTTTGGCAACAAAAAAATCCTCGACTGGGAATCCGATCGGCGAAAACAACAAAAATGGTTGACTGCGGCAAAAATTAAAATGCCGCGGATTTTTGATTCGCCGGAAAAAATTGATCGACCAGTGATCGTTAAATTTCACGGCGCGCGCGGCGGGCGGGGCTATTTTCTCGCGAATTCGGCGGAGGAATTTCACAAAAAAATCGCAGCGCACCCCGGTGAACAATTCACGATTCAAGAATATATCGTCGGTGTACCGATTTACGTCCACTATTTCTTCTCGCGAATCACCGGCGAATTGGAAATTATGGGATTTGACAAACGGTACGAGTCGAATGCGGATTCGATTGGGCGGGTGGCGGCGAGCGATCAAATCACGACAAATTTGCAGACGAGCTACACGATTGTCGGTAATATTCCGCTCGTCGTCCGCGAATCACTGCTGCCGTACTTCATCAAAATCGGGGAGCGGGTGATCGCGAAGTCGCAAAAATTGGAGCCACCCGGACTTTTCGGACCATTCTGTCTCGAAGGAGTGGTGACGCAAGATTTGATTCTCACCGTTTTTGAAATTTCCGCCCGCATTGTTGCCGGCACGAATCCGTTCGTCGCGGGTTCGCCGTACACTTTTTTCAAATACAACGAGCCGATGTCGACGGGTCGGCGGATCGCGCGGGAGATTAAAATTGCGATTGAAAACGATTCACTCGAAAAAGTTTTAGGCTAAAACGCAATAATTTTAAATTTCGAATTTTAAGTTTTAAAATAAGATTAAATATCTGAATTTTCAAAATTAAAAACTTGGGAAATTCAAAATTGTTTTAAAATTTGAAACTTAAAATTTAAAATTCTCATCATGAATCCCAAAAAACTGCTTGAAGGCTACGACCTCGAAAATCTCACAATCGCCGCGCTCGGCGGGCATTCGGCTCTCGAAGTATGCCTCGGCGCGAAAAAGCAGGGTCTCAAAACATGCGTCGTCGCGAAGCGGGGTCGCGAAAAAACTTATTCGGACTTTCTCAAGTTCAATCCGGAAACAAAAACCGGCTGCGTGGACGAGGTGATTCTCGTGGATGAGTTTTCCGATATTCTCAAACCGGAAGTCCAAAAACAGTTGCGCGAGATGAACGCGCTCTTCGTTCACTCGCGATATTTTTGGGTTTATTTTGATGACTTCGCCAAAGTGGAGAATGAGTTTGATGTACCTATTCTCGGGACCCGCGAACTGCTTCGACTGGAAGAGCGAGATCAGCAACCGAATCAATACGACGTGCTAAAAGCGGCAGGGATCCGCTCTCCGCAAATTTTCAAAGATTCGGAGGACATCAACTGTCTCACACTCACGAAAATTAACAACGCGACGCGGACATACGAGCGTGAAAATTTTTATGCATCGACACCGATGGAGTGGGGAACAAAAGTTCGCGAGAAAAAGGCAGCAGGCAAAATTGACGATGCTGGAATCCAAAAAGCCGTGATTGAGGAGTGTATTCTCGGGGCACAGGTTAATTTCAATTTCTTCTTCTCTCCGCTCTCGAACCGCCTCGAATTGCTCGGTACCGACATTCGCCGGCAGACAAATCTCGACGGTTTTCTTCGGCTGCCGACAGAGGAGCAGCTGCAGCTTGCGCAGCGAGGGCAGCATCCGAGCTTCATCGAAACCGGTCATATCGCGGCGACGGTGAAGGAAAGTTTGCTCGAAAATGCATATGAGGCTGGAGTAAAGTTCATCGAAACTTGCAAAAAGTTCAACCCGCGCGGAATGATTGGTCCATTCGCGTTGCAGGGCGCGATCGATACCGACGGCAAGAGAGAAGAACTCGTTGTTTTTGACGTTTCATTTCGAATACCCGGCGGTCCCGGCATCGCCGCGACCCCATACTCGAGCTACCTTTTCGGACGATCAGTTTCGATGGGGGAGCGGATCGCGATGGAAGTCAACGCAGCGCGAGCGAGCGGAAAATTGGAGGAGGTGGTGAGTTAAATATTTTTCAAATTAAAATTTAATCATGAAAAACAACAACATATTAAAAATAATCTCAACTTTTAGCTTATTTTTAATAACACGCCGACCAAATTCAGTGTGATCAGTGCTTTCAGTGTGTTCAGCGGTTCAGACAATTTAAAATTAGCGAGACTACTACCCGACCCTCTGTCCTTCGGACATCTCCCCTTGGCAGGGGAGAACGAATTCCGAAGCCCCCTGCCAAGGGGGCAGCGAAGCAGGAGCTTGAAAAATAAGTAGAATCAGCAGAGCTAGGGGTCGGGTTTTCCTAATCATGCTAATGAATCATGGTTCAGACGATCTTGATTAGCGTGTTTTTGTAGGGACGAGGCATGCCTCGTCCCTACAAAATTGTCTGAACCACTGATTACGCTGATTATTATGATTATGCAGATTACCACCTGCCTAAATCACCGCCCTGCAATATCTTCACGACAAGCTCAAAGAAAAAAATCATGCTAATCATTTAATCAAGCGAATCATGATTCAGGCAAAGTAGAAACCGCGTGCTGAAACTTTTTGTCTGGAACTCGGATTACGCTGATTATTATGATTACGCTGATTACCACCTTCACAAATCACCACCCTGCAATATCTTCACGCCAAGCTCAAAGAAAAGAATCCGAGAAATCTGGTGAATCCGACGAATCCGCGTTCAGACAATCACGGTTCAGACTTCACAATTCAGACGAGTTGTTGGGTTGAGTGGTGGTTTATTTTTTCGTGCAATATTTGCACAAAATTATAATTTATCTTCAATTCTACGAAGATCAGTTTTAATTAGTTTTATCGTTTTACGAGGCTGCTCTAATAACTGAAGTATTATTTTTATTACATTTTTCTGATGCTTCTTCCATTGTTCTTCTTTGACAGGGAGGCTCATCACGAACTTAACATGATCTTCGAAAAAGCTATCTGTATCACTTAAAAGCTTTTTATCAACATCATTGAAATAAATTTCGATTAAAGATCTTATCCCTTCAAAATCTTTGTTAATTTTTATAGCTAAAGTGCCTATTTTTCCATCGGAAAACATTGCATCAGCGCTATTGTCTAGAAAAGTAAGTGCTAATTCATTCAGCTGAGATATAAAATGCAAAAGGCTTTCGATTATTCTTTCCGCAATCTGCTGTTTTTTAAAATAAATCTCTCTGTTCAAAATACTTTCCCTATTTTTATAAGCTACCCATAAATGCACACTGGCAGCTATTACTACTCCAATAAATGCCCAAAATGTAGGTGACGATAATAATTCATTTTTCATTTCAAAAAAATTAATCACCCAAAACAACCCTCCTCTCCTCCGCCCCCAGCCCATACAAATCAAAAACCAAATTATCAATTTCTCGATCCGTCGCGGTGATTTGCCTTTGGGTCATTTCTTGATCTTGAGGAAGTTTGGCAGTTTGAAGTTTTTTGTTGAGATCGAGCATTTGATCGACAAGTTTTACGAGTTTGTCATGTTGGGATTTTTCTGATTTTGGAATTGGAATTTGGGATGTGTATTGTTTTTTGAACTGCAAGTATCCACCACTCACCCTAATATCTCCAAACTTTTTTTCAAAGAAAT
>JBDRIC010000090.1:0-3070 GCA_043816245.1 Patescibacteria group bacterium | reverse complement strand
CCGCAGGTAGAACGATTCAATCGAACGATTCAGGAAGAATTTGTGGCTCTCGGGAATAATCACATCTCGATTAAAAAGTTCAATCAACGAATGACCAAGTGGCTGATTCACTACAACTTTGAACGACCACACCAAAGTTTGGGGTATCTGCCTCCGCTTGAATGGGTGGTAAAATATTATCCGAAAGTGTTACCTATGTATCCAGTTCATACAAATATTCGTTTTTTGCAATTTTTTGTATTAAAATCCTCCCGCTCCGAAATCGAAATTCGAGCTGCGAATTTTTCGCCACTCGCTTTCGGTTCCGGAGGGATTCTCGCATTCGCGAGGACAAGCTTTTAACCCCATTCTCTATGGAACCCATCAAAGTTGAGGGAGAAATTGCCTCCCGCAAGCTCACGCTTGAAACTGGCAAACTCGCGAAGCAGGCTACCGGCAGCGCGGTTGTTTCGCTTGGCAAAACGGTGATTCTCGCGACCGTGGTGATTGCCGAACCGCGCGAAGGCTGCGATTTTTTTCCGCTGTCGTGCGATTATGAAGAAAAATATTACGCGGCGGGCAAAATCAAAGGAAGTCGATTCATCAAACGCGAGGGGCGACCGAGTGATGCGGCGGTGCTTCGTTCGCGGATGATTGACCGACCGATTCGTCCGCTTTTTCCGAAAGGCACGACGAACGACGTTCAAATTATTGCCACTGTCCTCTCCGCCGATCTCGAAGTCGATCCTGTCGCCACCGCAATCAATGCTGCTTCGGCGGCGCTCATGGTTTCCGGCGCGCCGTTCGCGGGACCGATTGGGGCGGTTCGCATCGGTTTACAAGATGAAAAATTAATCGTGAATCCGACTTATTCGGAAGAAGAAGAGGGCGATCTTATTCTCACTGTCGCCGGCACTGCGGAGGCGATCACGATGGTCGAGGCGGGCGCGAACGAGATTTCCGATGAAAAAATGTTGGAGGCTTTGGAATTGGCTCACTCCGAAATCAAAAAAATCTGTGAGTTGCAGCTCGAATTGCAAAAGAAAGTGAAGCCGCAGCCAATCGAAGTTTCCGTCGCGGAAAAAAATGGGGAGGCAGTCGCTGCGATTGAAAAAATAATTTCACCGGCGGACATTGACACGATTTCCGGAAAAACGAAAAACGAGATTAAAACTGTGGTTCACGCGCTCGAAGAAAAAGTTTTCGTCGCACTTGCGAAAGAAATTGAAGCGGAAAAGTTTAGCAAGCGGGAATTGAAAGAAATTCTCAACGAGAAATTCGAAAAAAATCTGCGGAAAAATATTCTTGAAAAAGATCTGCGGATTGACGGGAGGAAGCTTGACGAAGTTCGCGAATTAAAAGCGGAGGTTGGTGTGCTGCCGCGTGTTCACGGTTCGGGACTTTTCAACCGCGGCGAGACGCAGGTTCTCACGATCGCCACGCTCGGCGGTCCGGGGAAGGCGCAGATTGTCGATACGATGGATCGGGATTACAAGCGCTTTTACATTCACGAATACAACTTCCCTCCGTTTTCAGTCGGCGAGAGCCGTCGACGCTTCGGACCGGGGCGGCGGGAAATCGGTCACGGTGATCTCGCGGAACGGGCGTTATTGCCGGTTTTACCCCCGAAAGATAAATTCCCCTACACTCTCCGCGTCGTCTCTGAAACTCTTTCCTGCAACGGTTCGAGTTCGATGGGATCGGTTTGCGGTTCGACGCTGGCGCTGATGGATGCCGGCGTGCCGATTGTTCGTCCTGTTTCCGCAATTGCGATGGGCATGGTGACAGACAAAGATTCCGAGGGAAAATTCCAAAATTACAAAATCCTCTCCGACATCCAAGGTCTCGAGGACTTTGCCGGCGACATGGATTTCAAAATTGCGCGCACCGAAAAAGGAATCACCGCGCTTCAAATGGACATTAAAGTAAAAGGAATTTCTCACAAGATTCTCGCGGAGGCTCTCGAACGAGGTCAGAAAGGCTGCGCGGAAATTTGCGCGGCGATGCTTGCCGCGATTCCGGAAGCGCGGAAGGAACTCTCGGAATACGCGCCGCTGATTATTTCCGTGAAAATCAATCCCGATAAAATTCGAGAAGTAATCGGTAAAGGCGGCGAGATGATTCAAAAAATTACGGCGGAATGCGGAGTGGAGATTGACATCGAAGACGATGGGGTGGTCGTGATCACCGCTCCGGATCAGGAGAGTGGCAAAAAGGCGAAAGAGTGGGTCGAGCGGATTGTTTACATCCCGAAGGCGGGGGATGAGTTCGACGGGAAAGTGGTGCGGATTATGGATTTCGGAGCATTCGTCGAGATTCTCCCCGGCAAAGACGGGATGGTCCACATTTCCGCACTTGCCCCCAATCGAATCGAAAAAGTCGAAGATGCGGTGAAAATTGGCGATCACATTCGTGTGAAAGTCGTGGAAGTTGATCAAATGGGTCGGATCAATCTCACGCGAATAATGCCCGACGGGACGGTTATCGAGCGTGCGCCGCGACCGGCGCATTCGAGTGGTCCGCGCGGAAACGGCGGCGGACGACCGCCGCGCCGATTTTAGGAGTTGGTAGTTGGCAGTGATTAGATTGTAGAGATGTTGTGCGCAACATCTCTACTTTTTTCGATAAAGGGTGACCTAAAAACCCAATCACTTCTTACGATAAACACTTGAGACTTTTCTAAAGTGGTGGCCGGGGGCGGATTTGAACCACCGACGCAGGGATTTTCAATCCCTCGCTCTACCCCTGAGCTACCCGGCCAAGTGAACAGAATTTTAACTTAGGCGTGGGGCTCAATCAAGAAACCCCGATTTTTTCTACTCGCTTGTTTCCTTGCGGATTTTATTTGCTCGGATTACTGCGAACATGCGCGGCAATTTTGATTTTTTTGCCACTTGGTAATGTGCGGGTATGTGCAGGAATACGATTGTACTTCTGACCTTTTTTAGTTTGAGCCATGATGAGGGGGTTAAGTGCTTTTAGATTTTAGGGGAAAATTTGAATCGTTTGTGAAGAAGAATCGGAAGTTGCGGGGGATGAAGGTAGGAATTAAGAATTAAGAGCTTCGGAGGAGAAATTGTGAGTGGAGCGA
>JBDRIC010000089.1:0-5294 GCA_043816245.1 Patescibacteria group bacterium | reverse complement strand
AAGAGGCTGTTAAAAATTTCGCTGATCGTTGCGAGCAGCAAAGATAAGAATATGTTCGAAAAATGTATCGCGAAATGTTGGCGTATGAATTTTGGCATCGGCTCGAGAGTCGCGGAATAAAAGAAGTTTACGACGCGATGGGGTTTCCCGATGCGGAAAAAGCGAAAGGGTATTATCGGGAAGATCCGATTTTTTTTGCAGAATGCCGACCGCTGATTGAAAGTGCAGCGAGGGTGGCAGCTCAAAAATATGGTTTGCAGAAATCCGCAAAAAAGATCTCGCTGCTTGCCAAAAAAATCTTTTGGCGAGAGTCGAGAGGCGATCCGCTCGCAGCTTCTCGAACATGGCACGTCGGATTGGCGCAACTATCGCCGGCTCTTTACGACGGTACAGATTTCAATTACCCGCGAAAAATCAATCCTTTCAACCCAGAAGAAGCGATTTCGCGAGGGGTGGATTATATCGCCAGCCATTTTAAAAGTTTCGGTGGAGATGGAGAGAAAACAAAACAGGCTTACAATGCGGGTAGGTGGGCTGTTTTAAATTCTCGCAAAAAACCGCTTTCAAAAGAAGCGCGAGAATATCCACAAAACGTGAAAGAGGATTACGCTAGATTTTTAGCTTTGCTCGAATCAAATCCGGAAGCTTTTTAATTTCCACTTCCTCCTGTTTCAAACTGTCGCGGTCGCGGAGAGTCACGCAGCCTTTTTTCGATTGCTTCTCATCTTCGCCAATCGTTCCGAAATCGACGGTCACGCAGAGCGGCGTGCCGATTTCATCCTGCCTCCGATACCTTTTGCCGATTGACTGAGTCTCGTCGAATTCCGCGCGAAATTCCGTTCGCAAAATATCAAAAATTTCTCGCGCCTTTTTCGTCAATTTTTCTTTCCGGGAGAGCGGCAACACCGCCACTTTGATCGGCGCGATTTCCGGCGCGAATTTCATTACCGTTCGTTTCTCGCCATTCACATCGTCTTCGCAATACGCGTCGAGCAAAACAGTTAAAACCGTCCGATCGCAGCCGAAACTCGGCTCGATGCAGTGGGGGGTGAATTTTTCCCCGCTTTCCGAGTCGAGGTATTCCAGCGACTCGCCGCTGAATTTCTGGTGCTGTTTCAAATCAAAATCCGTTCGATATGCCAGCCCTTGCAGCTCGCCCCAGCCCCACGGAAATTTGTATTCGATGTCTTTCGTGAGTTTCGAATAATGCGAAAGTTCCGCATCGCCGTGTTTTCGCCACCGCAAATTTTTCGGATCAATTCCCAATTTCTCGAAAAAATCCCAACTCGCCTTTTCCAGCTTTGGGTAAATTTTCTCCCAATCTTTTTCCGCGCAAAAATACTCGACCTCCATTTGTTCAAACTCCCGCGTCCGGAAAGTAAAATTTCCCGGTGTGATTTCATTCCGGAAAGCTTTCCCGATTTGCGCGATGCCGAACGGCAGCTTCTTTCGCGTTGAGTTCAAAACATTTTTGAAGTTCACGAAAATTCCCTGCGCTGTCTCCGGTCGCATGTAAATTTCCCGTTCCGAATCTTCAGTCACTCCCTGCTGTGTTTTGAACATCAAATTAAACTGCTTCGCCTCTGCCCAGTCACACTTGCCGCAGTCGGGGCACGCGATTTTTTCTTTCAATAATTTCGGAGTGACATCCACGAGCGCGATTCCCGCGATTCCCTCGACGCCCAATTTTTCTTCGAGCAATTTATCGCCGCGAAATCTTTTTTTACAGGCTTTGCAATCGACGAGCGGGTCGGCGAAATTCGAGACATGGCCGCTAGCTTCCCAAACTTTCGGATTCATGAGAATTGACGCATCTACACCGACGATGTCATCTCTATTCCTCACCCAAAAATCCCACCAAAACTTTTTGACATTATTTTTCAGTTCCACGCCGATGGGACCGTAATCCCACGTGTTTGCGAGTCCGCCGTAAATTTCCGAGCCGGGGAAGACGAAGCCGCGTTGTTTACAGAGCGAGACGATTTGATCGAGGGAGGGCATTTGAAGGAAGAATTAAAAAGTAAAAATGAAGAATTAATTTTGATACTCTTCAAGTAAATTTTTACAATTAAAATATCCGGTTTGGCTGTCGTAAGCTTTTTTCGTAAAAACATCACTGATTTCACATTCGTCAATGAATCCTTCTTCGCCGTAATCCATTCTGCGCTCCATCAGAAAGACACAAGAATTTACTTTTGGACTGAAAAACACACCATCAACACCTCTGTATTCTTCAACGATTTCGTCTCTAAATTTTTGACACTCCAAATTTCTCTCAAAATTATCTTCAATTTGATTTTCGCTTGCGGTTTTTTCATTCGTCTCGACCGAACTTTGCGCACACGCGACGAGAAAGAAGATTGCGAGGAGGGCGGGGAGGAGTTTTTTCATTTTGAAAATTAGAAAATAATGATAGCATTTTAGCGGACTTGCGGGCGTCAGCCCTCGACCGACCTGATTTCAGAGCTGGTCAGCAAGTTCATTTTTTTACATTTAGGTTCCCAAGTGCCTCTTTTGAATTTAATATTTCGAGATTTTTTAGAAACAAAAGACTACTTTTTGTTTTCTTTAACCCTTTATAGAATGGTCTATCATCAGTAATAAAAATTGAGCAACTTGCTTGTTTTGCAAAAATCACATGAAGTGCATCCTCAATATTAATTCCATAGCCAATTAGTTCATATATCTCACCCATTTCTTTTTGAGAAATTTTCCTTGGCTTTTTGTCGATTTCACTTTCTACAAATTTTAGACTAGTTATAAGCTCAATTTCTTCGTCAAAAGAAGTTTGCTCCTCTTCAGTGAGTAGCATTTCGGTTTGTTTTCTCTCTCTATTTAAGTCAAAAACGCTATAACCCTCACCCAACAACCTTAAGTTTATTTTCTGATCGCGTAGTCTGTCCGAAAGCTCGATGAAATTGTAAAAACTAAAAATAACCTCATATTTATTTTTTTCCAAGTTTGCCAAAAGTCCGATACCTTCGTTTGTTTTTGGGAAACATTTGCCTGTTCGCTTGGCGTTTATAAATTTCAACCAAATGTTAGTGTCAAGGTAGATCATCTTCTTTTTGTAGGTTTCCACCGACCAACGATAGACCCTCTTTTGCCAGCAGAAGTGCTTCTAGTTCTTACGCGATAATGTGTCCGTGTAATCGGATTATAAATTTTTTTCGTGCTTGAAGCTTTTGCTGTTGTCATCGTTTTGATTTTAAAACAAATTTAGCGAAAATGCACCTTACCCTGCTGCATGTAGAGTTTGTCTTTCAAATAAAGTCATTTTATCTCAAACACTCTTTTCATAAATTGTTCGCTCAATTTTTGCATCTTTCAAAATTGACAAAATAATTCCACGACCCAAATCTCGCCCGCCGTGAAGTGGCACGGTAATTGTCAAATCATTTTTCACCAAAACGACATGACTTCCGACCTGCCGTGTTTGCGCGAATCCATTTTTCTCTAAAACGCGAATCAAATTTTTTCCGGAGACGATTTTGAGTTTCGACATTATGCTGGAATCGCCATCGAAATATGATCGACAAAACGAGGTTTCGTTTTGATCTCGCTGTTTTGGGACTTCTTTTCCTCGAGATACGCGAAAATTGCTTCGGTCAAATTTTGTTTAGCCTCAGTCGGCGTGTCGCCGAAAGAATGACAGCCTGGCAGCTCTGGCGCAAAAGCGTGCCACCCGCTCGGGTCATCTTGTTCGATTACGATCGTAAAATTTTGAAATGTCGTCATTACGCTTATTTTATTCATTTTCCGCGCGAAAAACAAACTCTCAATTTAGCGAAAATGCACTTTGCCCCACTGCATGTAGAGCTTGTCTTTCGAATAAAGTTCGCCCTCCTTCGCCCTTCGGGCTACGGCGGGCTTCGCTTCTTCGAATTACCTAAAGTGGACTTTACCCCACTGCATGTAGAGCTTGTCTTTGGAATAAAGCTCGCAGGCTTTCGCCAAAACTTTTGCTTCCACTTTTTGCCCTTGCTCGCGGATTTTTTCAATCGAATCTTTTTTATTTACCCGAAAGGCATCCTGGCAAATCACCGGACCGCGGTCGAGATCGGTCGTCACGAAATGCGCCGTCACGCCGACGATTTCCACGCCGGCTTCGAGGGCTTGATCGTACGGTCGCGCGCCAGGGAAAGCGGGGAGCAGGCTTGGATGAATATTGATTACTCTTCCTTCGTACCGCGCGACAAATTCCGGCGAAAGAATCTGCATGAATCTCGCGAGCGCGATGAAGTCCGCGTTGTATCTTTTGATCAGCTGAATCGTTTTGCGCTCGCGCTCCTCTTTTTTCCCGCCATTCGCGAGGTGGAAGGGGATTTTCAATTTTTTCGCGAGAGGTTTCAGATCAGGATGGTTGCCAATCACCACCACCGGCTGCGCGCGGATTTTTCCGCTTACACAATTTTTCACGATTGTTTCTAGGCAATGTTTTTCCTTCGTTACCAAAATCGCGAGATTTTTGATCTCTCTCGTGTCGTGGAGATTTATGCGAATTTCGAGATCAAGATCTTTCGCGACTTTCTGCAAATCCTTCTTCAGTTTCTCAAAATCCGACTTCCTCACGTCCGCTGCGAGCACCATCGAAAAAATTCCGTTCACGACCTTCTCATCGAGCGAAACAATGTTCACCCCGTTTTCAAAAAGCGAGGCAGTTGTTTTCGCAATGATTCCGGGTTTATCATTGCCGGTGACGGTGACAGTTGCGAGTTTCATAAAAAATTAACTCGAATTTTAACACGCTTCAAACTTGTAAATCACTCCGCAGGCGGACTAGCGGCTTCTTCCGGCTCGACAGAAGTTTCTTCGAGAGGTGTAGTTTCGTTTTCACTTTCCGCAGAATTTTCATTCTCTTCTTCTGTTTCCATTAATTCTCCCAACTCTTCTTCCATCAATTCCTCCTCCGCTGCTTGCGTAGGGGAGGGAGGGATTTCTTCTTCGGATAAATCCAAAAACTTCTCAAGTTCGGAACGCGGACGAGCTACGCGACCAGGTTTCGAGAGGGAGACCTTTTCCGCTGCCGCGATTTCCTCTGCTATTTTTTTCGCTTCGATCCTCTCTCGTTCAGCCACCCACTCGCGGTACGATTTCTCATCGAATTTCTCATCTTCGCCGAGACTCGTGAGGAAAAGAATGCGGTTTTTGAACTCGCTTCCTTTTATCGCAACTTTTTCGAGCGAAACTTCTGAAAACTTATCACGCCCGCGGGAGAGCAAGCCCACGAGTTCTCGCAGCGCGTTGCCAGCGAGTTCTTTTTGCCCTGATTCTACGAGAAATTCTACGAGTGA
>JBDRIC010000088.1:0-5216 GCA_043816245.1 Patescibacteria group bacterium | reverse complement strand
ATGTATCTGCTTCGAACTGTGAAAGAGAGCTATGGTAAATGCCAAGTAGAAGTACTAAACACCTACATCAAACTTCCTTCCAAATTCAAAGGTCAGTATGTGATTATCGAACTAAACCTGATAGAAAAAACTATCAAGATTCATCAGGAAATCGAAGAAAAACTCTATCTGATTTATCAAAATTCATTTCAAATTTATCTCTAATCTAAATTCACCAAAATATGACTGTTGACTTTCATACGTCGTTTCTAAGCATTAGAAAAGTGTTGACGTTCATATGAGGTATGGCCCCTACTGACTAAACTGCCATCGCCTCGCGCTCCACCCCGACCCCCACCCACTGAACCGGTAGTTCGAGATAATTTTCGATGAAAGCAATGTAATTTTGCGCATTCTTCGGCAGCTTTTTAATCTTCCGAATTTCCGAAGTGTCGGACTGCCAACCGTGCAGAGTTTCGAAAACCGGCTCCACTCGCTCCAGTTCTTCGATTGTGGCAGGAAGCGTGTAAATTTCTTCACCGTCGAGTTTGTATTTCACGCAGGCTTGAATTTCCTCGAAATCATTCAAAACATCAAGCTTTGTTAGATTAATCGCCGTCGTACCGTTCAGCTGCGCCGAATATTTCGTCGCAACCAAATCCATCCACCCGCACCGTCGCGGTCGTCCGGTCGTCGCGCCGAATTCCGCGCCGATATCGCGCAACTTCTCTCCGATTTCATTTTTCAATTCTGTCGTGAACGGTCCCTCGCCCACTCGCGTGGTGTAGGCTTTCGCCACTCCAATTGATTCGAGGGACTGCGGCGGAATGCCGAGACCGCTGAAAATGTTACCGGCAGTGGTTGTCGAAGAAGTCACGAACGGAAAAGTCCCGTGGTCGATGTCGAGCAGGCTGCCCTGCGCCCCCTCCGCGAGCACAGTCTTGCCATCTCGCAACGCGGTTTGCAGCAACTCGGAAGTGTCGACAATCATTCCGTTTAATCTTTCCGCAAAATCTTTGTAGAGATTTATTTCCCTTCCCTCATCGAATCGAAACGGCATCCCGGCAATCGCATTCACCTCTTCCAGCCTTTCTCGCAAGTTCACCGCGAAGTTTTCGAAATTTTGCAAATCGCCGAGTCGCAAACTTTTGCGGTTCACACGATCGGAATACGCCGGTCCAATCCCCCGCTTCGTCGTGCCAATTTTTTGTTTCGCTTTCGATTCCGCAAGTCCGTCGAGTTCTTTGTGAAAGTCAAAAAGAATGGTCGCGCGATTCGAGAGAAAAAGCCGACCAGTAAGATTCACTCCTATTTTTTCAAGCTCGGTTAATTCTTCTAAAAGCGTGGGCAGGTGGACAACGCAGCCGTTGCCAATCACGTTTTTCGTCTGCGGATGGAGTACGCCAGAAGGAAGCTGATGGAGAATCACTTTCTTGCCATTCGCGACAATTGTGTGTCCGGCATTCGCACCCCCGCCGAAACGAGCGACGAATTGAGATTTGCCGGCAAGAATGTCGACGAGTTTGCCTTTGCCTTCGTCTCCCCAATTGAGCCCGAGGACGGCAGTAAGCTTGCCCGCCGTGGTGGGATTATTTTTGGAACTCATGTAGGAATTTTAGCATGAAATTTTTGTTAAAATCCTGCTCGTGGAAATCAAATTCACGAATTCGCTCACTCGGAAGAAAGAAATTTTCCAACCAATTGAGGCGGGAAAAGTCGGAATTTACAGCTGCGGACCGACAGTTTACGCGACCCCCCACATTGGTAATTTCCGCGCATTTATTTTTGCCGACTTACTGCGGCGGAGTTTGGAATTTCTCGGATTCGAGGTGAAACACGTGATGAACATCACAGATGTCGGGCATCTCACGAGCGACGGAAACGAAGGTGAGGACAAACTTCAAAAGAAGAGCGATAATATGCTTTATTTGAAGTGTAAATTTTGTAAAAAAGACACTCCAAGTTTTTTTGCTGCCACGAAAGAGAGCCTTGAAGGAAATGATTGGATGAATTGTGCGGTAGATTGTATTTTTTGCAAAAAAGAAAACACTTTTAATTCTAAACAGGGGAAAGGAGATTTATTTTTAAAAAGTAAAGATGAAAAAACAGGAAAAGATGTTTTAGCAATCGCGCGAAAATACGAAGCGGAATTTCGCCGTGATTTGCAGAAATTAAACATTCTCACGCCGACTGAACTTCCCCGCGCGAGCGAGCATATTCCGGAACAAATCGAATTAATTAAAACGCTCGAGAAAAAAGGCTTTACCTATGAAACTTCCGACGGAATTTATTTTGACACGAGTAAATTCAAAAATTACGGAAAACTCGGCGGACAAAAAATGGAGGAAAAAGCGGCGGGAAAAAGAATTACGGTGAAATCGGAGAAACGAAATCCCGCCGACTTCGCGCTGTGGAAATTCTGCGTCGGCGAAAATGCGAACCACATTTTACGGTGGGATCTGGAAACTGGAAAAAATTTATCCGGCGCCAAGAACCAAGAACCAAGAACCAAGAACCGATCTGGTTTTCCCGGCTGGCACTTAGAATGTTCGGCTATGAGTTTGAAATATTTAGCGCCAGAAATTCTACAAACTACCTGTGGTGAGCTCTGTCGAACTGCAAACTGCAAACTGCAAACTGCCATCGATATTCACACCGGCGGAGTCGACCACATCCCCGTCCACCACGAAAACGAAATCGCGCAATCAGAAGCAGCGACAGGTCGGAAGTTCGTGAATTTTTGGCTGCACAATGAATTCCTCACAGTCAATGGCGGAAAGATGTCGAAAAGCCTTGGGAATCTTTTCACGCTTGAAGATTTGGAGAAAAGGGGTTTCGACCCGTTGGCATTTCGTTATTTTTGTTTGAACTCGAATTATCGTGGGAAGCTGAATTTTTCTTGGGAGGCGCTGCAAAATTCTCAAAACGCGCTTCAGAATTTGCGCAAGATTTATCAGAATTTGCCGGATGGTGCTGTCGATGATTCGGAGGTTGAGAAATTTAGAACCGCACTCGCCGATGATTTGAATTCGCCGCAAGCTTTGGCAGTGATTTGGGATTTTGCCAAAAGTCCGATTGCCAATCGTGCGACACTTCGAAAATTCGACGAGGTTTTATGTTTAGATTTGAAAAAAGAAGAGGAGGCGATTGAATTAAATGCAGAACAAAAAAAACTACTCACCGAACGAGCGGCGGCACGCGTGGCGAAAGATTTCGAAAGAGCGGATGCAATCCGCAATGAATTTGAAAAAACGGGACTCGAAATCGAGGATACTAGTAAAGGACAAATCTTGAAACGAAAATTATGAAAATCTTAATCGCAGTTTCCGGCGGCGTCGATTCAGTAGTTTTGCTTGACCTTTTGGCGAACGGAAAATTGGAGAAGTTTACAAACTGCAAACTGCAAACTGACATCTGCCAACTTTTCATCGCGCACTTCAACCACGCAATTCACTCGAAAGCGGATGCGCATGAAAAATTCGTGAAAAATTTGGCGAGGAAATATTCTCTCGAATTTTTCAGCGGAAAAGCAAAAAAGAAATTGAAATCTGAGGCGGAGGCGCGCGAGGCGCGGTACGAATTTTTGGAAAAAATCGCAGGAAAAATTGGAGCAGAGCAAATCGCGCTCGCCCACCACGCGGAAGACCAAGTCGAAACTATTTTTTTGAATCTCATCCGCGGGAGCGGTCTCGCGGGACTCGGCGGGATGCGGAAATTCGCGGGAATCTCCGCTCGCTCGAAGATAAGTTTGTGGCGACCGTTGCTCGAAATTTCGAAGTCAAAAATCGAAAATTACGCGAAAAAAAATCGACTGAAATTTGTTTCCGATCCGACAAATCGCGATTCGAAATTTTTGCGAAATTTTTTACGGCGGGAGATTCTGCCGAAATTTGAAAAATTAAATCCGAAATTCGGCGAGGCGATTCTGCGAATTTCGAAGCTCGCGCGCGAGAATGCGGAATTCACGAATTTGCTCGCGGCAGAATGGCTGCGGAGATTTGAAAAAAATAAATCGGTCGAACTGCCCGAATTTAATTCACTCCCTCCTGCCCTGAAGCGTGAAGTTATCCGCGAAATTTATTCGCAAGAGATAGGAAATTTGCGCGGAATCGAAGAAAAACATGTGGAAGAAATTCTCGCGCTTGCGCGAAATCCGCGCGGCGGGAAGGAAAAAAAGTTTGGAAAAATTATTTTCAAAACTGCGCGGAAAAGAGGTGTGCGAATTTTGGAATGGAGAGGATAAAAACTTTTGACTTTCTTCCGAAGGGTTTCTAAAATCGCTCGGCTTTTTTGATCGTTCTTAGAATTTATATTTAAACCTTAAAACTTAATATTTGCCTCCTCGCAAGAGATACAAACCAGCTCCGCGGATTCCTCGTCCGATTATGAATGAACGTATCTTCGCGCAAGAAATCTTCGTGGTTGGCTCGGATGGAGAAAAATTAGGGGTGATGAAAAAAGAGGAAGCTCTCGCGAAAGCGCGTGAGGAGGAGCTGGATCTCATTCTCGTAGCTCCGAAAGCAAGACCGCCGGTCGCGAAAATTCTCGATTACGGAAAGTGGCAGTACGAGCAAAAAAAGTCCGCCACAAAGAATCGGTCAAGTGGAAAAGCGAAATCGATGAAAGGCATTCGCCTCGGAGTGCGCATCGCGGAAGGCGATCTAGAAGTGAGAGTGAAGCGCGGGAGGGAATTTCTCGAGAAAGGACACAAGTTGCGGGTGGTGTTGCAATTCAAAGGAAGAGAAATGGTGCACTTCGACCTCGCGCTCGAAAAGATGAAAGAATTTGCTTCGCGATTGGATGATGTGGGCAAAATTGAAGAATTACCGAAAAGGATGGGACGGCAGCTGATCATGATTATCAAGTCCGAAAAATCGCAAAAATTATCAACTCCTAACTCTGAAAACAATGAAGATCAAGTCAAATAAATCCGCCGCGAAACGATTCCGCAAAACCGGCAGCGGCAAAATTGTCTGTAAGAAAGCTGGTCGCGGACATCTTTTGATGCAAAAATCGAAGCGGCAAAAGAAATTGGCGAACAAACCTAAAATTCTTTCGAAAGGCGATGCGAAACGCGTCGCCCACCTTTTACCCAATCTGTGATTAAATTATGAATTTTAAGTTTTAAATTTTAAAACAAGGTCGAATTTTCTAATTTTAAAAATTGAAACCTTAAATAATTCAAAATTGTTTTAAAATTTAAAATTTAAAATTATCTAACATTAACCACTAAACCA
>JBDRIC010000087.1:0-2788 GCA_043816245.1 Patescibacteria group bacterium | reverse complement strand
ATGTATCTGCTTCGAACTGTGAAAGAGAGCTATGGTAAATGCCAAGTAGAAGTACTAAACACCTACATCAAACTTCCTTCCAAATTCAAAGGTCAGTATGTGATTATCGAACTAAACCTGATAGAAAAAACTATCAAGATTTATCAGGAGATCGAAAAAGAATTCCATCTAATCTACCAAAATTCATTTCAAATTTATCTCTAATCTAAATTCACCAAAATATGACTGTTGACTTTCATACGTCGTTTCTAAGCATTAGAAAAGTGTTGACGTTCATATGAGGTATGGCCTCTAGCAGTACAATTATGGAATCCGCCGTGGCGGACGGGAATCTCCAAGTATTTTCTCAAACTGTTTTTCTCCTGATCCAAATTGACTACCGCTTCACACTTTCCGATAATTCTGGAATTTGACATTAAAATATTTTCCGATAAAATCAACCACTAATTTTTAACCAAATCTAAAATGGAAAAAGGAATACAAGAAGCAATCTTCTTGAAAGAAGATCTCGGAACCACGGGAGTGCAAATAGATGATGTTGGCACAAGATTCGTGACGGCGGCGGCGGAAGAAAATCAAGCTGCACTTCAGCTCATCCGTCAGCGTGTCGCCGAAATGAAGGCAGTGAAGGCAGAATAATTTCTGCTCAATCTGCCAACTGCCAACTGCCAACTGCCAACTCTCTCACCGCTTCACGCGGAATTTCACATTTTCCGACAATTCGGGAATTGTGTGTGCCCAAAAAGGCCAGCTGGAAATCACCGCATTCGAAACTTCGGGAAGATTGCGGATGTAAGCCTCTGACTCACTCACGGAGCGACCGAGGACGCGCGATTTTATTTTGCCGACGAGACGATT
The DNA here is from genome assembly GCA_043816245.1 of Patescibacteria group bacterium. GTDB lineage: Bacteria > Patescibacteriota > Gracilibacteria > JAHISY01 > JAHISY01 > JAHISY01. The sequence goes on along the minus strand of JBDRIC010000087.1, from coordinate 1,930 downwards.
GCCCGCCTCCGTTTCGCTCGAAAGATCGTATTCTTCGACCCCGTCAATCGTGATCGCGAGCTTCACTCGCCCACCGCGCAGATCGGCTTCTTCGACTTGAAAAGCCGCGGAATCGAATTTAATTTTTACGAGAGTTTTATCGGGATGAACTTTCGTTTCGAGTTGCGAAAAAAGAAGTGCCCGCAAATCGTCCGCCTCGTACGCGACCGCTCGCACGCGCGCGGAAACAGCGACTGCAAAATCATCCTGCTGTTTTTCAGACAAATCAGGTGGAATGTCGATCGCGAGAATTTCGATTTCAATTAACTGCCGTGCCTGTCCCGCGCTTGTCGAGGAATCGAGAAGTGTGAGCGCGCGATTTTCGAGTTTATTTTTTTGATCGAGAAGGAGGTTCAATTCTTCTCTCGCGAGCAGCTGAATCTCGCGAATCACCGTCTCTTCGACATTTTCCAAATCATCTGCGGAAATAAATTTCGTGATTTTTGTCGTCCCGCCGGTGAAAACCGTTTTTGATTCACCCCAAAAAAGCGAGGGTGAAAGCGAAGGAATCGCGGGGAGAGTGAAAAAAGTCGGCGCGAGATTTCCCCGCTCGCCGATGAAATTGCCCTCGCAAGTTTCCGGCTCGTTGATACAATCGCATTTCGGATCGTCCGTCTCGCACGCTTCGACTGCGGCTGCGAGCGAACCTGGCTCGCCGGCAATCGCGCGCGGAATCGTGAGCGCTTTTTTTGTATGAAAAATAAGACCTTCGGGCGATTGAAAACGGGAGGGCACGATAAATTTATCGTGAGCTGAACGGTTAAAAATCACGATTTCACCGCGCGCGTGGGTGCCTTCGAAAATTTGTCCTGTCGCGCCGATGCGAATGTCGCGTGCGAAATTAAAATCGAGAAACTCAGCCGCGATGGTGTGAGTCTCATCCCCCCCGAGGCGGGGCGCGTCCGAACCCGTACGATCGGTGAGATTTACGTTCACCACTTTTGAAATCGGATCAGCGCGCGGAGTCACGTAAATCGTGACAGTGGGCGCCGCGATGTAGACAATGAAAAAAAGTAACAGCGCAGCTCCCGCGAGCAGGCTAAAAAGAATTTTGCGGGAAGGCGCGTGCACTACGAGATGCTGCCCGCCATTTCCGGAAATTTCTTCAATTTCGGTCGCGCCGGAAATTTTGCTCCAAACTTTTTTCGCGCCGCTTATCGGACGGAGGTTCGCGAACGGAATTTCATCACGTGAAAGTTGCTGTAATTTTTCTTTCGCCCGGAAAGCCAGCTCGACGATTTTAAATTTACTTTTTTTAATCTCTACTCTCCCCGCTTTCGATTTTTCGATTTTTAGCTTTTTCTGAATTTTCAAACTCTCGACCGCGGAAATCCCCGCCGCCTCCGCGAGCTCGCGACCAGCCGGATCTTTCGTGGCGATCGTGAGAATTTTTCCCGCATGCTCTGATTTGAAACGAAGGATTTTGAGACTCACTAAACTTTGCAAAACTTGCGCGCGCGCAGGAATCACGAGAAAAACTTTTTTGTGAGAGGACTGGCGAATTTGCGCGAAAATCGTCGTCACCTCGTCATCGAGATCGACGTAAATAACTTCGCGATTTAAATCCGAAACTTCCACGGTTTGTTAATTTTAGCGGAAGCAAAAAAGAAATGAAGCCGTGAAGATCAGACTTTTGATTTTTGATATTGGATATTGGGATTTATTTGGAATTTGGTTTTTGGTATTTAGCTCAATCTCCGTCTCGGCGCCTGCCCTCAATTTTGAATCAGCCTCACCGTCTTGCGCAAAATTATCTCCTCGCCACCCTCCCAAGAACCCGCTCTTCCGTGAGAAAACCGAACTGCCTTGAGTCCGTCTTTCTTGCTCGATTATCACTCAAGACGAAATAACTGTTCGACGAAATCAAGTTGTTTGACGCATCGAGAGTTCG
>JBDRIC010000086.1:0-6091 GCA_043816245.1 Patescibacteria group bacterium | reverse complement strand
TACGTACATCAGCATCTTTGTCGGGGGAGAGCTTCATGGAAATTTAAAATTTAAAATTAAAAGGTGGGGAAATTAGCGGACTTGTACTCCAAATTTTCCTCGGCTTCAACATCGACCTCAGTTTCATTGACCGTCTCTGTTTCGATTTCCACCCCAGTTTCTGCCTCTGCTTCTGTTTCAATCTCCTCCTCCACAGCCGGAACGGAGATGAATTGCAGCGGATCGATTTCCTCCGCATTTTCTGGAATCTCAATTTGTTGCGGCTGATTCACTTCCGCGAGACTCGAACTCACCGCGATTTTCACCATTCCTGCCGGCAACTTCGCGATGCCGAGATCCGCGAGATTCAAATCCATCACAAATTCATAGCCGTAAAGAATGCCGTCTTCCTTCCCGATTCGAAGCAGAATTTGCGGATTACTTTTTTCTACGATTTCTCGAATCATTTGCTGCGCCTCCACTTTTTTCTTCCCATCTATTTCAAACGGATTTTCCATTCCGCCGAGACGAGATGAGGCGAACATTTTTTCAAGTTCCGCGAAAAAAGTATCTGAAGCCAAAATATCGGGATTCAAAATCACTTTCACTTTCTGCTCGTCGCCGAAACTCAGTGGCAAACTTTTCACAAGCAAAACATCATTCCCCGCGAAAAAATTTTGCAAGCTCTCGCGCAGCGCGAGTTGCTGTCTTTCCTGTTCCTCAAAAAGTTCCGCAATTTTCGGATCCGCTTCCTGCAATTTTTTGAATGAGAGCGAGTACCATTTTCCCGCGAATGTTTTTGCAGTTTCCACGAGCGCGAGTGCTTCACTCGGAATTCCAGCGAGTTCGATTTTTCCCAATTTTCCGTAAAAAACTTCATCTAAAATCCGCAGCTCTCCGCTCGCGGAAATTGCGGCTTCCTGCTCTGTCGCGCTGCTGTTGCCATTCAAAACAATCTGATAATCGAGATTAGGGAGGTAATCCTGCGCGTTCGCGATTTTGCCGGAAACTTCAAGACTTAAATCTCCCTCGAAATACGCAACCTCCGTTACGTTCAAATTCATCACACTCGCGAATTTCGATGACTCGATGTCGAAATAATTCGCGAGAGCTGCGTTCACGAAAGCTTGCGGGTCGGCAGGTTTGTCGATAATTGCCTTCACAACAAGAACTCCTCCGCCGAGGACTACAATCGCGAGAATCGCGAGAATGATTTTTTTCATTTTAAAAAAATTTAAAAGCCGGAGGATTTTACCCCATTTTGAGTTAGCTCGAAACCGCGGTGACCCCTGTCCGCGCGATTTCAAGAATTCCAAAATCTTTCATTAAATCGATAAAACGCTCGATTTTTTCCGGCTGCTCGCAAATTTCCGCAATCAAATATTTCGAATTTTTCTTCACGATTTTCGCGCCAAAAAGGTTGAGGGTTTTCAAAATTTTCGCGCGGGTTGGCGGAGTGAGCTTGACTTTCACGAGCGCGAGATCGCGGACGATTGCTTTCTCCTCGTCCAATTTTTTGATTTTAATCACCTCCACGATTTTGTACATTTGCCGAAAAACTTGATCGACATTCGTTTCTTTGTCCACCACGATTGTCATTCGGCTCAGTCCTTCTTTTTCCGAATGCCCGACGGTGAGGCTTTCAATATTAAATCTCCTCCGCCGAAAAAGGCTCGCGATGCGATTCAGCACGCCAGCTTTGTTTTCCACGAGAGCGACGAGGGTGTGAGTTTTGATCATGGAATATGGAATATGAAACAAGCAACGCGGAACAAAATTATTTTAGCAAAAAGCGAGGATACAGAATACAGAATATCAGTTTCACACAATTACCAAATTTCTTTTCCAATTGGATGAATTTTTATTTCTGGATGGCAGTTGTTTTTATTCATTCCTTTGACCAGCTCGTCCAAGGAATAAGCAGGTTCCTTAGGTTTCTTGGTCGCGGATTTTGATTGTGAATTTACTCGAAGAGGCATGTATAAGGTAAAAGCTTTAATTGCCTAAATTATTCTTTATAAGCTCAACATCGTTTTTTATTGACTCAATGGTTTTGTGATCAATACTTTGCTCTTCAATTTTTACACTAAATTGATCATAAGCTTTGGATGCAAATTGAAAATAGTCGGCAAGCATAAATGTTGTTGCTGCAGCTGCGCCAACTATTATTGCAGTAAAAATCCACCAAATTGTTTTTACTTTAGAGTTAGTTTTCTTGATCTCCTGCTGAAGTTGAAAGAAATCACCAGCAACAGTTTGCTTTTTATCGAAATTTAAATTTATGCCGGCAGCGACAGTTTTTTGAATTGCTTGCTCCAGCGTTATGTCAGGCTGTCTGTCGATCATGAATTTTATTATAAAATCCCTTGATGTTAAATATGCCATCGATCTCATCAGCCTCAATATCATTATCCTCAAAATTGAAAAAATCTATTCCCCCAAAAGCGACACCTCTTTTAAAAGTGATTCCATATCCAAAAGTAACTCCATTTACATGGACAGTTTTCACGGGGCTTAATGAACCATCAGGATTCTTTCGAAATATGTCTGAAAATCGATATCTCATTGGTGAATAGTTTTACTATTTAAGCGTAGCTTTTCGTTTCTATTTTATCACTCTTATCTTATTTATTTTCAAATCCGCCAAAAACTTTGAATCCATAACTTCTTACTTGCTCGAATATTTTATCGAAAAGACCAAATTTATCAGTTAATTGTCCTTCATCGTCTAAGTCGCAGCCATATTCTTTAACGGTTTTTCCGTTTTGTACGAGCTCAAAATAAATATAGTTTTCTTTGCAAGTAATTTTTTTGTAGTCTTCGCCTTCAAAATAAAATCCTTTCGGCGTTGAACTGTAATACATCAATGTTGAGTCATCTGACATATCCATGACCATTGCGAAGTATTTTTTAGTATCGGAATTATTGTAAATATTCAGTGCTAAACAGGTGTTTAAGTTTGAATTGTAAATTGCTTTACTTTGTCCAATTTCATCTTCCCAGTATTTTGATTTTTTGAGTTCATATAGTTTGTTGCACTTTAGGGTATTGCTTACTGTATTTGCTGATTGATTCGAATTTGGCAGAAAGATGACAAAATAATAGACAACTGAAAACGCAACTAAAAATGCGGTTGCGATTATTGCAATTTTGAAGGCATCATTTATTTTCATAGAGATCAGATTAAGTGATTAAAACAAGGGAGACATTTTTATTAGTATGCGAATTATTTATCTCAATTATTCCTTCTTTTCCTCATCCACCACCTCGCCCTCGACAGTCTCATCTTTTTTATTCTTATCCTCGACTTTGACGTCATCCGTCGATTGCTGCGCCTGCTGCTCGTAAAGTTTCGTGAAAGCAGTTTGGCTTACTTTCGAAAGCTCCTCCATCGCGGATTTCACTTTTTCGGGACTTAGCTCCTTCTCACCAAGCTCATTTTTCAAAACTTCCAGCTTCGCTTTGATCTCCTTCGCATCGTCCTCCGAAATCTTCGATTCGTGTTCCTTCAAAGTTTTTTCAGTCGAATAAACAAGCGCGTCGGCTTCATTTACGAGACCCACATTCTTCTTTTTCTTTTTATCCTCCTCCGCGTGAGCCTCCGCCTCTTTCCGCATTTTTTCCACCTCCTCGTCGGAAAGACCGCTCGAACCTTGAATCGTGATTTTTTGTTCTTTTCCGGTGCCTTTGTCTGCCGCTTTCACATTCAAAATCCCGTTCGCGTCGATGTCGAAACTCACCTCAATCTGCGGCACGCCGCGCGGTGCGGGCGGGATTCCGTCGAGAATGAATCTGCCGAGAGATTTATTATCAGCCGCCATCTCGCGTTCGCCCTGCAGCACATGAATTTCCACGCTCGGTTGGTTGTCCGCCGCGGTAGAAAAAGTCTGCGATTTGCCTGTCGGAATCGTGGTATTTCTCTCAATCAGCTGGGTACGCACTCCGCCGAGAGTTTCAATTCCGAGAGTGAGTGGAGTGACATCGAGCAGCAGCACGTCGGTCACGTCGCCGCGGAGAATCCCTCCTTGAATCGCCGCGCCGATCGCTACCGCCTCGTCGGGATTCACATCCTGCAGCGGACTTTTACCAAAAAGTTTTTTTACTTTCGCCTGTACCGCCGGCATCCGCGTCTGCCCGCCGACGAGAATAATCGCGTCGATCTCGCTTTTTTCAATCTTCGAATCTTTCAAAGCCTTTTCGCACGGACCGACCGTTCGTTCGACGAGGTCGGCGACGAGTGCTTCGAGCTTCGCGCGGGAGAGTTTGATATTGAAATGTTTCGGACCGTTCGCATCCGCGGTGATGAAAGGCAAATTGATCTCCGTTTCGCTCGCGGTGGAGAGTTCCTTTTTCGCCTTTTCCGCTCCCTCCTTCAGCCGCTGCAGCGCGAGTTTGTCCTCCCGCAAATTAATGCCGTCGCTTTTTTTGAATTCATCCACAAGAAATTCCATAATTTTCTGATCGAAATCATCGCCGCCGAGGTGGGTGTCGCCGTTCGTCGCGATTACTTCGAATTGCTTCTGTCCCTCGACATCCGCGATTTCCAAAATCGAAATATCGAAAGTTCCGCCGCCGAGATCGTAAACCGCGATTTTTTGATCCTTCGAAAGTTTTTTATCCAAACCGTACGCCAGCGCTGCGGCAGTCGGCTCGTTGATAATTCTCTTCACTTCCAGCCCTGCGATTTTGCCCGCATCTTTCGTCGCGTTGCGCTGCGAGTCGTTGAAATAAGCGGGGACGGTAATTACCGCCTCTTTAATTTCCATGCCGAGCTTCGCTTCTGCGTCTTTTTTCATTTTCTGCAAAATCATCGCCGCAATCTCCGCCGGTCGGTGATTTTTGCCTGCCAGTACGATTTCACATTCGCCTTTCCCCCCCGCCACCACACGGAAGGGGATCTCTTTCACCTCGTTCGTAACTTCCGTAAACATCCGCCCGACGAATCGTTTCGCCGAAAAGATTGTGTTTTCCGGATTGATTGTTGCCTGATTTTTGGCTGGCGTTCCGATGAGACGGTTACCGTCTTTCACCGCCACGACGGAGGGGGTGGTGCGGTTGCCTTCGGCATTCTCCAAAACTTCCGGCTTACCGGCTTGCATCACGGCCATGCAACTATTCGTCGTGCCGAGATCGATTCCGAGGATGTAGCTCATTGAAGTAAGAATTAAAAAGTAAAAATGAAGAATTATTATAGAGATGTTTGTTCGTTGAAGAATTTCCGCGACGAATTGAGATTTAGATTTTAATTTCTGCGGGCAGAAAAATCAAGAGGACAGCAAATTTTCGATGTCATTTCGAGTCTTCATTCGCAAATCAGTTTGGCAGGGATATTTTTTTTCGAGAGCGATGCTGAGAGCAATTCGGATGATTGTGTCAGAAATTTCCTGATCGCGAGCCGCTTCCAAAATTTCACGAAAACAGTTTTTTTGCTTCTCGATCGGTTCTTGAAGCGCACCCAAAAACATTTCTGCGAGATCTTTGATTTGCTCAGTCATTTTGTCGAATCTTTCCGCATCCTTTTTCGAAAGTTCGCCAAAACTTTTGGGAATCAGCCAATTTCCACCGCCGTCAATTTTTTCCACATTAGCCATTTTTTGAAGTAAAATTTTAAATAACTTTTGATAAAAAGTCAAGTCCCGATTTGTAACTTTACACACCTCCAATCAAATCTCCGTCTCTAAAAAACTATTTTGATAAAAAACTCCTGCTTCATCTCAATCAAATCTCCGTCTCTACTTTCTTTCTGCAATTTAAAAACTCCTGCTTCGCCATCCCGCCCAAATCTCCGTCTCTGCAAAGTTAACCCCCTAGATATCTAGGGGGTTAACGGTTTCGTGCAAGTGCTTCGCCTTTGCAAATCTCCGTCTCTGCTTTCTTTCTGCAATTTAAAAACTCCTGCTTCGCCATCCCTCTTTTACTAAAGAGGGAAAGAAATGTTGTTGTGGATTTTGAAGTGCTTGTCTTGAACTTATATGATTCATCGGATTATTATGATTGCACTGATTGGTTCGTGCCGAAAGATAAAGATGGTGATGATTGGAGTGGGTGCTAATAAATGGCAGGCGGAGAATCATAGTTAATCATTAAATCAGCGTAATCAGTGGTTCAGACA
>JBDRIC010000085.1:0-2999 GCA_043816245.1 Patescibacteria group bacterium | reverse complement strand
TTCGGTCAAATTTCGAAGTGAGGAAAATTTTTCGGGATGCAAATCCCGCGCCTGTCCGCCGATCATGCCGCGCGCGCCGGCGCACTCCGCGAGAATTTTTGTTAATTCGCGGAGCGCGAAATCTGGCGCGTTCGCCGCGAGATTTTCGAACGCGAGAATCGCGAGCGCATCACCCGCGAGAATCGCATTCGCCTCGCCGAATTTTTTCCAAACCGTCGGTCGACCGCGGCGGAGAATGTCGTCGTCAAGCGCAGGTAAATCATCGTGCACAAGCGAGAAAGCGTGAACGAGTTCGAGGGAGAGTAAATTTTGAATCGCTTTTTGACGCGAGATTTTGGTTTTCGGATTCGCGGAAATTTCGAAGGCGAGTATTCCGAGAATCGGACGAATCCGCTTCCCGCCGAGCAGCGTGGCGTGGCGAATCGCTTTGCCGAGATCTTTTTGAATCACGCCCGCCTGCTCATATTTTTTGAAAAAATCAGCGAGCGCAGCATCAATTTCTAATCGATATTTTTTGAGGAAATCCATGCGGAAATTATCTCATGCTTTCGAATTCCGCTAAAATCCCCGCGTGAAAAACATTCGCAACTTCTGCATCCTCCTTCGCTCCGCTTCGCGGAGCTTCCATCCTTCACTTCGTTGCGAAGGACAAGACGGAGGACAAGTCGTCTGCCGCTTTCAATCTTCCTGCTGAAATGAAAAATATTAGAAATTTTTGCATCACCCGCCTACGCCCTTCGGGCTTCGGCGGGCAGGTCGCCCGCCAAATTAAAGCTCAATTATTAAAATGAAAAACATTCGTAACTTTTGCATCATCGCCCATATCGACCACCCGTCCTTCGCTCCGCTTCGCGGAGCTTCGGAGGGCAAGAATTATTAAATTCACACTCAGACCTTTATGAAAAACATTCGTAACTTTTGCATCATCGCCCATATCGACCACGGTAAGTCGACGCTCGCCGACCGGCTGTTGGAATTGACTCACACCGTCGAGAAGCGCGACATGCGCGCCCAACATCTCGACACGATGGAACTCGAACAAGAGCGCGGCATCACTATTAAATTGCAGCCGGTGCGAATGGAGTATGAATATGTTTGCCCTTGTAATGACGAGGAATCAAAAGATGCGAGCGGAGCGAGTTCCAAAAACTACAAGCTACCAACCACCAACTACCAACTAAACTTAATTGATACTCCCGGCCATGCCGATTTCGCTTACGAAGTGAGTCGAAGCTTGAAAGCGGTGGAAGGAGCGATTCTCGTGATCGATGCAACGCAAGGAATCGAGGCGCAAACCCTCGCGAATGTTTACGCAGCCATGGAAGCAAATCTGGAGATAATTCCGGTGATTAATAAAATTGACTTACCCGCCGCCGATGTCCCGAGAATCAAAACCGAAATTGAGAATGTTTTGGGTATTCCGCGTGAAGAAGTGATTGAAATCAGCGCGAAGGAGGGCACGAATTGCGAGCAAATTTTGGACGCGGTGGTGGAAAGAATTCCGCCGCCGACCGAAGGTCGTCCCGAGCTTGTCGAGGGACCAACTGGGGAAACGAAGGCACTCATTTTCGATTCAATTTTTGATTCCTACCGCGGGGTTGTGATCTATGTCAGAAATTTCTCGGGTGAAATCAAGAAGGGAGATAAGTTGAAGTTACTTCGCGCCAATGCAGAATTCGAGGCGCTTGAAGTGGGTTGCTTCAAGCCCAAATACAAACCCACTCCCAAAATCGAGGAGGGGGAAATCGGCTACATCATCACGGGACTGAAGAGTGTGCGCGACGCGCGCGTCGGCGAGACAGTTTGGAAAAAATCCGTAGAACCCAGAGCCAAGAGCCAAGAGCCAACCGAACCAGCCGAACCATTGCCCGGCTACAAGAAAGTCTCGCCGTTCGTCTTCGCGGGAGTGTTCGCGAATGATGCGAATGATTTTCCCGAGTTGCGCGAAGCATTGGAAAAATTGAGCCTGAACGACGCCAGCCTAACTTACGAACCGGAGCGTTCGACTGCGCTGGGTTTTGGCTTCCGCGTCGGTTTCCTCGGTTTGCTGCATTTGGAAATAGTTCAGGAGCGCCTTGAACGGGAATACAATCTCGATTTAATTGTCACCGCCCCGAGCGTGAAATACGAAGTCGTTTTGAGTGGTGGAAAAATTCAGCCGCTCGCCAATCCGAGCGAGTTGCCGGATGTTTTTGAGGAATTGCGCGAGCCGTGGGTGAAGCTGGAAATCGTCACACCGAAAGAATATCTCGGCGGCGTTTTGGAGTTGGTCACCAAGCGTCGAGGCATCCAGCATTTAACCCCCCAGTTCACTGGGGGAATTTCCTTCCTCGATGCCACCCGCGCCCTGGTGAATTACGAGATTCCGCTCGCTTCGATAATTACAGATTTTTACGACAAATTGAAAAATGTTTCGAGCGGCTACGCCAGTCTGAGTTACGAATTTTTGGAGTTTCGGAGTGAGAATTTAGTGAGACTAGATGTTTTAGTGGGAGGGGAAAAAATCGACGCTTTGAGTTTCATCGCGCATCGAAGTGAGGCACGATCTGTCGGAATGAATTTGTGCAAAAAGCTGAAAGACATCATCCCCCGCGCGAATTTCGTCATCCCGATCCAGGCTGCGATCGGCGCGACGGTCATCGCGCGGGAAACCTTGAGTGCTTTTCGAAAAGATGTGACCGAAAAACTTTACGGCGGCGATGTGACGCGCAAAAATAAGCTACTCAAAAAACAGAAGGCAGGCAAAAAGCGGATGAAAAAATTTGGAAAAGTAAGCCTCCCGCAAGAAGCTTTCTTGGCGGTTTTGAAGCGAGATTAAAAAAAACCTAAACTGCCGGCAGACTTGCCCACCGGAGCCTTGGCATAGTGTGGGAAGCTTTTCTCGCAGTTTTGAAGAAGATTGAGCTTTGGGGATGAAAATCCAACCTTGCCTTTCTTTGCAAATCATTTCAAAGTATGCTACAATTAAGGCGCGTTTACGCAATAAATGTAGACAAACA
>JBDRIC010000084.1:0-4610 GCA_043816245.1 Patescibacteria group bacterium | reverse complement strand
GCGCGAGAGCCACACTCGCATCATTTCCTTTCAAAAGAAATCCGGTATTTCCAAAATAAGAAATTTGCATGGTGAGGATTCTACAACAATTTTTTATTTGTCGCAGCGGATTTGAGCGTAACCTCCCACACCTCCACCCGCCAACAGAAAGAAATTTTGACATAGTTGGACTTTAGAAATTTGCCAACTACCCGCCTACTGAAATTCAAGTCTCAAATCTCCCCAACCCATTTGGAAAGTGGACATTGGAAAGTGGAATGTGGAGTCTTGCTAACACCCGCCTACTGAAATTCAAGTCTCAAATCTCCCCAAACCCCTCTTTTCCCAGCCTTCGTTCGCTGTGGCGAACTACGGCGGGCTGTAGAAAGAGGGGCTTCTTTTCGGTTCGCCCTGCCTGCCGGCAGGCAGGTCCGCTTCGTTCGCAAAACTTTTTAATTTCTCTTTTGAAATCTGCAACAACATTTCTTTCCCTCTTTAGCAAAAGAGGGAAGGCGAAGCAGGAGTTTGAAAAATTGAAGGAGGGAAATAGAGACGGAGATTTGGGCGGGAAGGCGAAGCACTTGTTTACAAAACGGAATGGGACTTCAGAGACGGAGATTTGTAGCAGGAGTTTAAAAAATTGGAGGTGTGTAAAGTTACGAAATCTCGATTCTTTTAGAATTCAGAGAGATGCTAAAATCTACGGGTATTTAACATTTTCAAATGAAAAAATTGTTTTGGGTTTCGGTTCCGAAGTGGAACAAAAATTTAATCACCGCTGCGCTCGAGAGCGGAGCAGATGCGCTCGTTTTGCCGAAGGGATTCTCCCGAAAAGCGAAAGAGCTGGGATTGATTCAAACGATTGCTTCTGATGGGGATTTGAAACCTGGAAAAGACGTGAAGGAATTCACCATCACTTCGAAAGAAGTTGAAAATGATGTGGTTGCCGCGGGTGAAAAAGTTTGGAAAATTATTCGTAACAAAGATTGGTCGATTATCCCGCTCGAAAACCTGATTTCCAAGACGACCAAAATTATTCAAACGGTTCCAAATTCCGCTAGGGCGAAGTTTGCTTTGACGACGATGGAGGTCGGTTCGGATGGCATTCTCCTCGAAACTTCGAAACCTGCGGAAATCGTCGCGACGGGCAAAATTGTCCGCGAGGCGAATAATGAGAAGCTTCAGCTCGTCCGCGCGAAGATCGAATCGACCGAGGCAGTCGGTGTCGCCGATCGCGTTTGCGTGGACACTGCGGCTATTCTCGCGCCAGGACAGGGCATCCTCGCTGGCGATTCGAGTAGCGCGATGTTTCTTGTTTTCAACGAAAATGTGGCGAGTCCGTACTGCGATCCTCGTCCGTTCCGCGTGAATGTCGGAGCAGTACACGCGTATGTCCGATTGCCGGAAAATAAAACGGGTTATTTGAATGAAGTCTGTTCCGGTTCGCAGATTTTGATTTGTGACGAAAAGGGCAATACCTTCCCGCTCGCGGTTGGTCGCGCGAAAATTGAAAAGCGCCCGATGCTTTTGGTTCGTGGCAAGATTGGCACAAAAACGATTTCTCTCGTGATGCAAAATGCCGAAACGATTCGTCTCACTCGCCCCAACGGCAAACCAGTTTCGATTACAAAATTAAAAAAAGGCGATGAGGTTTTGGCTTTCACCGAGGATGCCGGGCGGCATTTCGGGGTGAAGGTGAAGGAGACGATAATGGAGAGATAAAAACCGGCAGAGTTTCTCCGAGCATCCAAACATCTTACAGTAAGTGTACCCTTTGCTATTGACTTTTTACAATAAATCATATAAAATATAAGGGGATTAAGACTAATCTAAGTAACTTAAAAATGATTGAAATAATAAAAAATCTTTACAAAATCACTGGAGCGCCAAAGAACGCTACTGCGGAGGAAATTTTAGTAATGCGCAAAAAACTGCTCAATAAAGCTAAAATACATCCAGATCAAGGTGGTACTGATGATCGATATATAGCATGGGAAGCAGCCTTTAAGGTTTTGAGTGATCCTGCAAGAAAAGCTGAATATGATGAAGGAAGATCAACAATTAGAGGAATGCTTCCGGCCGTATTTCAAAAAACGGAAGGGGAAAACACTAAAGAAACGACAGGGTTTTTTGGTTCAGATGAGGAATTTCGGACTTATAGAAAAAAAGCCCAAAAAGAATATCCTGGCTTTAGTGAAGATCATATCAAGCTTTCGTTTCTAAAAGAGAAGATAGAAGCATCTTTCGATAACCCAAAAGAATTTGCGAAATATTTTGATTTACTTCGCGGACTTAAAGGAAAAGAGGCAAACCAGATTCGGAAAGAGTGTTTGCAAGGATTTTTTCAACAACAGGAAAAAAGTATTACAGATATTATTTACAAGGAGGATTTTGGTCGCTGGGAGCCGACAGTTTTTGCCAAAAAGATTGACAATATAGTTGGCTTAGCCGAGAGATTTCCGGAAATAAACAAGAGGGAAATTAAAAAAATGAAGAAAAGGATTATTGGATTTTATCTCAAGAGAATAATAGAAAAAAAAGTAGTGCCTATTTTTCAAAAAATAGTTGATGAGAATCCATCCGAAGAAGATAGGTACAAATATTCCAATGATTGGAGGAGCGCAAACGATGTTTTTAATGATGTGATAGTTTCAAGCAATGAAGTTGATTTTCTTATTACATGGACAGAGTGGTATCCCCAAGCAAGAAAACTTTGTTTGGATAGTGCAAAGATCATTGGGGTTGAGTTTGCAAAAAAGCATCCAAAAACGAAAATCAATGTTAGCAGCAGGACTTCACTAAAATCGGCTGTGCGAGAGGCTGTTGCTAACTTTACGGAGCAGTTAAAATTTCTTGGTGGCAGTAAAGATAAAACAGGAGCAGAGAATAGGAGAGGATTGCCAGGAGGTACTAAATCAAAACAACTAATAAACTAGGGTTTTTAGACGAGAGCGAAGCTTGTTGATAATCACAAGTATTAAGGTGTAGAAGAGTTAAACAATCATTCGCGCATCGAGATACGGCAATTCAGTGTTAAAATAACTGCAGATTATGTTCCAAATTTATCCCATCACGGTGACGCGAGAGTCCCAAAATCTTTTTGTAGCCGAATGCAAAGAATTAGAGGGGGCTTGGGCTGAGGGTGAGACTGCCGAAGAGGCGGTGGAAAACTGCAAAGATACGATTAAAGGAGTTTTGCAATATCACCGCGAGCAAGGAAGCGGATTTTTCAAAGCTCGCAGCGTGAAGAATAAAAGTTTTACACTGGAGTATCCGATGTCGAATGCCTAAAGCTCCGCGCTACAATTATCGCGAAATAATTGCTTTACTAAAAAAGCGAGGATTTTATCTTTATCGAAACAGCCGAGGTTCGCATGAGCAGTGGGCTAGAGATGAGGATCGGAAAATTATCACTGTCCCCAATCACGGCAAGAAAATTTTATCGCACGGAGTGATTAAAAATATTTTGAAAGTGATTAATTAACTCAAACGATCCAACTCTCTTCGGGTTTGCGGATGTTTGATGTTTTCTCGATTGCCGCCAAATTTTGCCTTTGATTTAAATTCAGCGCGAAGTCCCCAGCGCGCGTCACGGATTTTTCGTTTGGGCATTTTGAAAAATTAAACTAAACAATCATCCGCGCATCCAGATGCGGAAGCTCAAACCGCCCCTTTTTCACCGCGCTCACTTTTGGTAAATCCCACTCTCGCAGATCTGCTCCCAGCATCTCCAAGAGATGGATTGTGAGTAGTGGAATCTCCCCGATTTCCGCTTGTTTTTTCGTCACAAAACCAAGGTTGCTGAGTAGTCGCGGGTTTAATTCCAACAGAAAAATATGGTGTTTTTCCTCGTCCACGAGAAAATCAATTCCCGCGATGCCGCGGTAACCAATCCTTCCCAGCGCGTTTCCGACGAGCTCGACGAGCGCGGAAATTCGCTCCAAACTTTTTTCGGAAAGCATTTTTGCCGCCAAACCGAAATCAATTCCGCCGGTTCCGCCGGGTAGCGGATTCAGGCGCGCATCTCCCGTAATTTGATAAAAGGGTTGGGTGGTGAAAATTCCACTCCTCGTGATGCAGAGGTTCAGCGAAAAGGTCGGCAGTTTTTTTAGCGGGGTAATCTTCACTATCCAGTCCCCTACTTTTCGTTTCAGCGCATCCAGCTCGCGATTCGATTTCACAAAAAAAGTCGATTCACCCGCATGACCGCGCCGCGTTTGAATTACGATTGGTTCGACAAATCTTACGAGATTCAGCTCGCGAATCCATGTCGGCAAAACTGGCAGCGCGAATTCGTGGCAAAAATCAATAAAATTAATTTTGTCTTCGAGCAGGTTCACGAAGCGGGATTCGGGCATCAGAATTTCGAAATGATGTTTTTTGGCAAGCTTCTCGATTTTCGGCAAATTCTTAAAAACGAGGAGGCGATTTCCTTCTCGAATCATTTTTTGCGAAATCATTGCTTCGAGTAGTTCGCTCGTTTTTTTCACTTTTGGAAGCTTCAAATTTACAATCTCGACTCCCCTCTTTTCCGCTTTGCGAAGCGCAGGAGTCATTTTGTTGACGAAGATTTTCAAATGCGGCCATGCGTGTTCCAGTCCCTCGATCTTGGCGGGATCGGGGGAGATTAG
>JBDRIC010000083.1:0-4764 GCA_043816245.1 Patescibacteria group bacterium | reverse complement strand
ATCTTGTTTCTAAGTGATTTCTCGAGTGTCTTACGCTCGATGAGTGTAAAATGTGACATAGAACAGAGGGGTTAAGGATTGTTTGAGTTAGACCTTTTACAGTCTACCTCTCTGTTCGGTTCTATTTTAGAATCTATGAGTTCATACATCAGCTTGTTTTCCCTCCCTATTTTTGCTAAAATAGAAAGATTTCTAAAACAAAAATGAAAGACTCGAATCCAATTTCGGGAAAAAAGACCTCGAAACTAAAACCTCTCCTCGGAGGGTTGTTTGCGATTGGAATTTTTGCGGGACTTTTGATGCTTGGAAGCGGAGGCTTTCAAACTGCCGAAAAATTAAAAGCGGAAGTGGCAGCGGCAGAAACCGATAATGCCGCAACCGCTTCTTTCACCCCTGCTTCGGGAAAAGCGGGTGATTTGATTTATCTCGTCGTAGAAAATTTGGAGAATTTTTCGGAAGAGGAAAGTGGAGTATTTTTTGGCGAGGAGGAGGCGGTAGTGAATACTTTCGGTGAAAACGAGGATGGCGGAATTACGATTGTGGTGGAAGTGCCGCAGCTCGCGGAGATTGGAAACTACATTATTCGAATAGTCACTCCGACAGGAATGATCGAAAGCGCGGAGCAATTTGAGCTCACAGAAGTGAGTGCGACTTCCGCTCTGGAAGATACGGAAGCTGAAATAAAAATGCAGATTGTGGAAGCGGAAGACTCTCTTCTTCTTCTCGAAACTTCCGAGATAGAGGCGGCAGAAAACACCGGAGAATGCAAAAATTGCGCAGAGAGTGCGCAGCCGGAGGAGGGTTTTTACACTCCGACGGAAACAGAAATTCTGATCAGCCCCCCGCAAAACTTGCAAGCGGTTTCAACCGCAGCCGGAATCGAACTCTCATGGGAAGAGCCGGCTGACGAAGAAGCGGCACTTTACAATATTTATTATGGAACAAAAGGCGGCAGCTACATTCATCGCGTAGCTTCGGGAGACATGTGGGAAATTTTTTCAAAGAATCTTGCCAGCGGGCAACGCTACTTTTTCATGGTGAGCGCGGCGGACGCGAGCGGGAACGAGAGTAATGGGAGCAACGAAGTTTCAGCGATTTATTCGCCGTCGGCGAGCGCGCAGACTGCTGTTCCGACTTTCCACGCGAGCTCTCCTAAACCAGCGCAACTTTCGGAGGAAGGTCCTGCCGCGGCGATTTTAATTTCACTGCTGGCGACTCTCGCGCTACTCACGATGATTTTCCGGAAAAAGATTTTGAGCACATGGTTTAGGTGTTGGCAATAAAAGAAAACATCCCGCGGACGCGGGATAATATTTGCATTGCGAAGCGGTATGAAATATTCAACCCCTGGGTTGGATTTTGGAATCTATCTGGCTTTAAAAAGCAAGAATGTATTTCGAGATTCGCGTTAATATTGAACACTTTTTCAAAATTAGAAGATTGAAGAATTCAAAATTGTTTTAAAACTTAAAATTTGAAATTTGAAATTTTATTCACATTTCTTCCAGCAAATTATCTGGTGAGTCAAAGCTACCCCTTGTTCTGTATTCCTGTTAAAATCCCACCCTCTTTTAGCTTTTAACTTTTTTGGCAATGCAAATTTCTGTGAAAATTCTCCCAAAATCCGAAGTGGAACTCACGATCGAGGTGAGCGGGGAGCAGCTCGAATCCGCGCGCGCGGAAGCGATGCGGCGTTTTCAAAAAGAAGTGAAAATCGACGGATTTCGCGAGGGACACGCTCCGGAAGAAAAAATCGTCGAGCGGGTCGGCGAAAAAAATATTGCGCTTGAAGCGAGCGACATCGCGATCAAACTCGCGTACGCGGAGGCGGTGAAGAGAGAAAAATTGAAAGTAATCTCACACCCGAAAGTCGAACTGATGCTGCAATCCGCGGAGCCACTGAAATTCACAGCAAAAGTGGCAGTGCTGCCGGAAGTGGAGCTCGGAGATTGGAGAGGAATTAAATTGAAAAAAGAGGAATCGCCGGTGGAGAGGAAAGAAGTGGAGGCAGTCGTGAAAGATATTTCACGAGGGAACGCGGAGGCGAAAGAGGTGAAAAATCGAGCCGCACAGAAAAATGATCGTGTGGAAATCGATTTCGCGGGATTTACGCCCGATGGGGTGCCACTCGACGGCACGCAATCAAAAAACCATCCGCTCGTTTTGGGCGAGGGTAATTTCATTCCTGGATTTGAGGAAGGCGTGACGGGAATGCAGACGGGGGAGGAAAAAGAACACGCGGTGAAATTCCCGGAGAATTACCACGCGAAGCACCTCGCGGGGAAAGAGGTGAAATTCAAAATCAAGCTTCATAAAATCGAGGAGTTGCACGAACCGAAATTGGATGCGGAATTCGCAAAAAAAGTGAGTGGTGGCAAAAAAGAAAAGTGGGAGGACGTGGAGGCAGACATCGAGAAACATTTGAGAGGAAGGAAGGAAGCGCAGGCGCAACAGAAGCTGGAGAATGATTTGATCGCGGAGCTGCTGAAAATCGGGAAAGTCGAGGTGCCCGAAATTTTGGTCGACGAGGAAACAGAATGGATGCTAAAAGATTTGCAACAGCGGCTTGCGGACGGAGGGATGGATTGGCAGAAATATCTCGAGCAGCTAAAAAAAACGGAGGAGGAAATTCGAAAGGAAATGCGAGGCGAAGCTGAAAAGCGCGTGGAGGTACGGCTGATTTTGGACAAACTCGTGGCAACGGAAAAACCGGAAGTGGAAGAAAAAGATGTGGACGCAGAAATCGAGAAGCAGGCAACCCGCTATCCCGAAAGCCAAAAACGAGAAGTGCGAGAGTCTTTCGCGGCGGGCACGCCGAATAGAATCCGTTTGCAGCACCAATTGAAAGTGATTAAACTTATTTCCGAGTTTATTAAAACCCTCTCAAAATGAAGATTCGTTACCTCGTCGGAGCGATGGCGATCACGCTAGTTTTGCTAATCATTGCTTTTCAAAATATTCAGACGAACGCCTCTTTCGTGATGTTTTTTAGTTTCAAAAGTATGCCGATGACTTTCCCGGTACTTGTTCTCACGGTATTCGGAATGGCTGCCGGCTCGCTTTACACACTCGCGATTCAATCGATACTAAATAAAAAAGAAAAAGAAATCCGCGAAGAAGAGGGAAGTGAGTTTTGAATTAATTTTGTAATTCTGTAATCCCGCATACGCGGGATAAAATCAAAATCAAAATTTTTAAAAATTAGAAATTAAGATTTATTTAAAAATTGTAAAAATTCAAAAATTAAAAATTCCAAGATACCATTCCCAAATTTTTTCAGCAAATAAAATCGCCACCACTCCCCCCACTGCGAGAAACGGAGCAAACGGTAGAGCTGATTTTAGCTTTTTCTTTTTTTGAAGAATTTGAATGATCCCCACAACCGAACCTAGAAATGAAGCTATAAAAACCGCGATCGCAAATCCCTGCCAACCGAGCAGCGCGCCGAGTAACAGCCCGAACCGAATGTCGCCGCCTCCCATCCACTTTCCGTTCGAGATGAGAACGATCGCCGCGAAAAATCCTCCACCGGCGAGCAGTCCTATCAAACTTTCGAAGGGAGCAATCGTGAAAGTGAGGAAGCTTCCCAAAAATGCGAGTAAAGAAGCGGGGAGCGAAACTTCGTCGGGAATCTCCCCAAACTGAAAATCAAAACTCGCGAGAAAAATAAAGATCGCGGTGAAAAATAAATTCCACGCGAGCAACACAGGGTTTGCGAAACCAGTGAAAACCGCCACCCCGCCAAATGCGACAGCCGTCACAAGCTCGACCCAAAAATAATGGGGGGATATTTTCTTTCGACAGAATCGGCACCTCCCGCGAAGCAGCAAAAAACTCGCGAGCGGAATCAAATCGCGCGCGCGTAAAGTTTTTTTGCAGCGCGGACAAAAACTGCGACCAAAAAAAATGCTTTTTATTTCACAGATTTTCAGCCGATAAACCGCCGCGTTGGTGAAACTCCCCACCGCCAGCCCAAGCAATCCGACGCCAAAAGTAAAAATTAAATTCAAACTTAATGACTAACTGACTAACTGACTATTCTCGCCCATTTTCGTTTGCCGACCTGCAAAATCAATTCGCCCTTCCCTACTTCGAAATTCTCTTCGAAGCTCTCAACTCTTTTTCCGTTCGCGCGGACTCCGCCCTGCTCGATCAATCGTCGCGCATCCGATTTCGAATCAACTAATTTCGCAGCCGAGAGCAGCTCCACGATCCCCCATCCTCCCTCTTCGATTTGAATTTCAGGAATCTTGTCCGGCTCTCCGCCACCCGACTTGCCAGAGAACATCCGCTCGAATTCTTCCACCGCCTGTTTGGCTTTTTCTTCACCCCAATAAATTTTCACCAGCTCTCGCGCCAACTCAATTTTCAAATCTTTGGGGTTTTCTTTCTTTTTCAGCCCCCGATCGGAGTCGAGGGCAAGCCTTTTTTCAAATTCGGCAGAATCCAAATCTGTGCAAAGCTCGACCCAGCGCGGGATGAGTGAATCGGGAATCCGCATCGTCTTGCCAAAAATCTCGCGCGGCTGCTCGGTGATACCGATGTAATTTTCGAGACTTTTCGACATTTTTTCCTTTCCGTCCGTGCCTTCGAGAATCGGGAGCGTCATCACCGCCTGCGGCTTTTTGGAATTCATTTCCATCACCTCGCGCCCCATCAGCATGTTGAAGTGTTGATCAGTGCCGCCGACTTCGAGATAAAAACTATCTTTGCCAAAATATTCAGAAATAACATGAGAATCTATACCTTGTAAGACAGGATATA
>JBDRIC010000082.1:0-13577 GCA_043816245.1 Patescibacteria group bacterium | reverse complement strand
CGTGCTGAAAGAACGAATGAATATAGCGAGTAGTTTGTCTCGCTCAGTCGATGGTCATTTTGCTCGCTACGTTTTCAGTTTGCTTGGTTATCAGCTTAAATGCTTGGCTAAAACGCTTTTTTGAGTTTCGAGATTCGCGTTTCTACACAAAAGTAATAATCTCAAAACTACCGTTCCGATTCACGGAAAGGAAATTTTGAGACCGGGAACTCTGCTTGGAATTCTTTCGGACATCAAAATGGAGAAAAGCGAATTTTGCAAAAAATTCAAAAAGTAAATCCCAAAAAAGCTCTCGCGAAAAGAGAAAGAACTTCTGGATGCTTTGGCGAAAGAAGGCGGGCTGAGAATAAAGAAGGGTGGGATTTTTGGATGAAAATGTAGGGATGAACCATGCGACTGTCTGAACTTATATGATTCATCGGATTGCTCTGATTTACTATGATTGGCTCGTGCAGAAAAGAAGCAAGCGGTGAAAATTGAAGTGAGTGGCGATTAACAGCAGGCGGAAAATCATAGTTAATCCGTCAATCAGCCTGCCCTCCGAAGCTTGGAGTGAAGCGAAGCGGAACGGAAAGCGAAGGATGGGCGTAATCAGTGGTTCAGACAGTTAGCGTGATTTGAGAAAGCGGAAACAATGTTCCGCATCTCCACGATTTTATTCGTGAATGTTTTTCCAACATCCACTTTCCACCTTCCGCTCGGGGGTTAGTTTTTGGCAGCACGATTATGGAATCCGTCGTGGCAGATAGGAATCTCCAAGTATTTTCTCAAACTGTTTTTCTCCTGATCCAAAACAAACGCAAACATGGAAAGTCCTATGGCTACTCCATAGAATTCCTCCGGAACATAACTTGGTATAATAATTAGCACAAGAAAAAATTCTACTATTGCCGAAATGCTCATCCCAAACCCTTCTTTTGTCATCATAATTTTTCTCCTTTTTGTTGAGGCGGCTTCAGAAATCTGAAAACCGCCGATTAAAAAATTAATGACTGTTCCAAAAATTTTTAAAAGACCTCAACAAGTTCCGTGATTTCAAAGAGCGAATTAACTTTAAAAAGAGATAACTCTAACTCTCTCTTGTTTGTCAAGCCCCGATTTGGACTTTTTGTAAACTTTTTTGAGCTTTTTCAAGATTTCCAAAACTAATATTTTCGCTTCACGAAGCCAGATTAAAGTTTTTGGAAGAAAATGTTTGCTTTTCTTTTTTGGGAATGCTAAACTTCTGCCGTTTTAATAATTAACAAAAATTTATGAACGACAAAAACGACAAATTGGATAGCTGGCTAAATAAAAATGTGGGTGACGAAGTGAAGCCAAAACAACAAACTCCTCCCCACCAAAATTTGGCTAATGAAGCAAGTCAAATTAAAAAGACGTTTCCTCCTCGTAAAAAGTTCCACAAAAGGAAAACTGGATTCCAAAAAAATCTGCCGCAGAAAAGCGCGGAAAATTTTGATGAAAAAGTGCGGGTCGTCCCGCTCGGTGGACAGGAAGAGGTCGGGCGAAACATGAGCGCGATTTTTTATAAAGAAGACATCGTAATCATCGACTGCGGGCTGCAATTCCCCGAGATGGACATGTTCGGTGTCGATTACGTGATCCCAGATGTGAAGTTTTTGGAAGACAAAACCCACCGCATCCGTGGAATTCTCCTCACGCACGGGCATCTTGACCACATCGGCGCACTGCAACACATCCTGCCGAAGTTGAAATTTCCACCGCTTTTCGGCACGCCGCTCACGCTCGGTCTTGTCAAAAAACGGCTCGACGAATTCGGTCTCACCTCGAAAGTTAAATTCCACGAAATCAAAAATCCGGCGACAGAACGAATTCAGCTCGGTCGGCACTTCGAGGCGGAATTTTTTCGGGTGAATCATTCGATTCCCGACGGAGTAGGCATTTGTCTCAAAACTCCGGTTGGCAACATCGTCCACACCGGCGATTTTAAATTTGATTTCACCCCCGCCGATGGATTGAAATGCGACTTCGGCAAAATTGCGGAAATCGGTCGACGAGGCGTGTTACTTGCGTTCGCGGATTCTACGAATGCGGAAAGACCGGGATGTACTATTTCCGAAAAAGTGATAAACGAAAATCTCGCGAAGACAATTTTGGAAGCGAAGGGGCGGATAATTTTAGCGACTTTTTCAAGTTTGATCGGCAGAATTCAAAATATCGTGAATGCGGCAAACCGCAGCGGACGCAAGGTTTTCGCGAGCGGAAGATCGATGATTGCGAATCTCGAAATGGCGGAAAAGTTGGGATATTTGAAAGCCCCGCAGGGACTCATTCGTCCGCTGAAGAAAGGAGTGAAATTGAACGAGATGCCGCCGAATAAAGTTTTGATTCTCTGCACCGGCAGCCAAGGCGAGGAACTTTCCGCGCTCACGCGGATTTCGCTCGGCGAACATCAGACGATTCGAATCCGCGAGGGCGATACTATTATCTTTTCTTCAACTCCGATTATCGGAAACGAAAGAGCAGTTGTATCAGTAACGAACAATTTGCTCCGTCTCGGCGCGCGGGTAATCACGAATAAAAATCTCGATGTCCATACCTCCGGTCATGCAAGTCAGGAAGATTTGAAACTAATGCACGCACTGCTAAAACCGAAATTTCTCGTGCCGGTTCACGGCGAACTTCACATGCGCTGCGCGCACCGCGATCTCGCAAAAGCGGTGGGGATGGACGAGAGCAACATTTTGCTGCTCGACAACGGCGACATTCTCGAACTCGCGCCGAATGAAATTGTGCGGAAATCGAAATCAAAAGTACGCGTAAATAATATTTTGATCGACGGTCTCGGCGTGGGCGACATCGGAACTTCGGTCCTCCGTGAGCGGCAAATCATGAGCGAAAACGGAATTGTCGCGATTGTTTTCAAGGCTTATAAACAGAGCGGCAAACTTGTCGGCGCACCAGATATTATTTCAAGAGGTTTCGTTTATATGAAAGAATCCAGCGCTATCGTGGAAGAAACGAAGAAAGTCGCGATGAAAGCTTACGAGGAAGTCGGGCGGAAAGATTACAAAGAAGTGCGCAAAGAAGTAGCGCGCGCGGTCGCGAAATTCATTCGACAAAGAATCGACCGCGAACCGCTGATCTTGCCTTACACGATTGAGGTTTAATAATTTTTCAGAACTTCTAATATTTTTTCTGTGATTGTTTTAAATTCTTGCTGCGACATTTTTAAATTATCAATGGCACCTTTTTCTCTTTTTGGCAGGTCTGACTCTTTCAAATCAAACATCGCACAAACTTTTTCCTGCGCCAAAGAAGCGATTTTCCCATAATTTTTAATATTCCCAAGTTGTTCGATGGTTTGCGCACCCAAACCATTCTTGCAGTGTTTCTGCGAAAGAAATTTATCTACCTTTTCTTTAATCTTACCCATCCAGTCGCGGTGAATTTTAATCGGCTGAGTATATTGTCGGTAGGAATTAATAATGTAGCCAGCAAACAAACCTTCTCCTGATAAAACATGTGCTGACGGAATCCGATCGCTTTTTTTAGCCATCGCCTTGGCAGTATCCCTCCAGCTATCTTTCCAGTTCGAAAAAACTCTACCAAGATTTTCTATTCCTTGAACACTAAAAACATCGGGCGTGGCAGGAACTACAAAAAAATCCGAACCCATTAAAGCAATTCTATTTAACGGACCTAAACTTGGCGAGGTATCAATCACCACTATATCTAATTCTTGTTCAAATCCTTTTTTATTCAAAAATCTATCAATCGCACTTGTAATCAAAAATCCACGGGGATTTCCTGCCGCCGCATCATTGAGCGCATTTGGAATATCTTGCTCAAAAAAGACTAAATCTATATCTCCAGGAATAATCGAAAGATTTTCCTTTATCTCTATTGGCTCCACTCCCAAATCTATTCCTGTTTCTCCTTCGGTGAAACCCCTCACCACATCATAAATCGTCTGTTTCTGCCTAGAAAATAAATTTTCTTCAAAAAACCCAATTCCTAAGGCATGCAGCGTCAGATTACATTGAGGATCTAAATCAACCATCAATGTTTTGTAACCTTTTTTAGCAAAAAAACAGGCAATATGATAACTCAGCGTCGTTTTTCCAACACCGCCTTTATTGTTACAAAAAACGAGCTTTTTCATTCTGGAAAACTTCACGGCACAATTTTAGCAAAATATTTTTATATTTCCTCCCTCTCTGTGAGTCCGTTCAAAACCCCATCACCTCTCGAATCGCATCCAAATCAAACCCCCGCCTCGCGAGGAAAGCGGAAAGTTTTTGCCGCTCTTTGAATTCTTCCGAAATTTTCTCCCCTTTTAATTTCTTCGCCAAAGTGTCTCGACAGCGGGTAAGCTCGTCAATCTCGTCCGGCAAAAATATTTCAATCATTTCTTCGCTAATCCCCCGCCGCTTCAATTCGATTTCCAATCTCCTCCGCCCCCATCCCGAGTGTCCGCGGACGAAACTTTCAGAGAAACTCTCGTCCGACTGCAATCCGAGTTTTTCTAATTTTTCAAACGCCGCAGTAAAAATCTTTTCGTCGGGAATAAAACGGGTGTGAAATTTTTCGAGCAATTCTTTTTGCGAGTAATTCCTCCGTGCAAGTAAAAAACAGGCGTAATTAAAAACCTGTTTCATATCGGCTTGCTTCGGTTTTTTGCGTGAATGGAATCTCACACGATTATTTTAACTTTTTCAAAGCCTCCTCCGCCGCCTTTTGTTCCGCTGCCTGTTTGCTCGCTCCTTGTCCGCGACCGAATAAATCTTTTCCTGCAAACGCCCCCATCTCAAAAATTTTTGCGTGATCTGGTCCGCTCGCGCTCAAAACTTTGTATTCGGGAGTAACCGCGAGCTTTTCTTGAGCCAATTCTTGAAACTCTGATTTCGCGTCAAACTGCCCGCCCTCCTCGATAATTTTAGAAAGTTTGGAGAGAAGAAATTTCTCTATAATTTTTTTCGCTTTTTCGAAACCCCCATCGAGATAAACGGCGCCGAGTACCGCTTCAAAAACATTCGCAAGCAGGTACGGTTTCTCCGCCCCGCCCGACCGAGCTTCTCCTTTCGATAATTTCAGATGTTCACCAAAATTCAACTCCGCAGCAACTTCCGCGAGCGTCTCGCCTTTCACGAGAGCGGAACGAAGCGCAGTGAGCTCACCTTCCGGTTTTTTGGGAAATTTTTGAAAAAGAAATTCCGTGACAATCAATTCTAAAACCGCGTCCCCGAGAAATTCGAGCCGCTCGTTGTGCTCCGAAACTCCGCTGTTTTCATTCACGAAGCTCCGATGCACGAAAGCCGTTTCGAGTAGCGCAGAATTTTTAAATTCGTGCGCAAGCTTTTTTTGGAGATCTTTCATTTGAAAAATTTAACGAATAGAAAATTGATAATTTGTTTTCGCAGGCTTGATGTAAAAAATTTCCTTCGTGCAGGGATCCTTCATTTTGAAGAAAATTAAAAATCTTCCTTGCAAAATTGGAATCTTTCGAAATTCTGTTTGTTCGAATTTTGCAATTTCACCTTTTATCAAAGGGTTTTGAATTACTTCAATTTCTCTCACAATTTTTTCTAGATACATGTCTGCAACAATTTCCACTCCAATCATCACTCTGAAAAACTCCTGAATTTCTTGAAAATCTCTTCGGAAAGACGATTTAAAAATTAAAGTATGGTTTTTCAAATTTCGGAAATTAAACTTTCAAACCTAACTTTTCTCTGCAAAATTTCAGAAATTCTTTGTGAGAAATTGATTTCTCCTTCATCCTGCTCAAACAAATCGCCTCATCCCGCTTCTGCTCCGCTGCAGAATCTTGCTTTGGAAAAACTTTTCGGGATTTAGTTTTAACTGTCTGCATTTCGAAATAATTTTAATGTTTAAGCCTCAACTTTCCAATTCTTTTTTCGCGGAAGATAAAACTCCGTTCACAAGCCGGCGGGATGAATCATCGGAATAGTTTTTGGCGATTTCCACGAATTCGTTGAGTGTGGCCTTCGGCGGAATGTTGAACTCACCGAGAAATTTCAACTCCGCCAGCCCGACCAAAAGAACCGCGGCATCGAGTTTCGCGATTTTGTGAAACGGCCATTCCGGCGCGAGCTGCTCAATCCACGCTTTAATTTCCGCGGAATGATTAAAAGTAGCTTCGAGTAGCGCGCTCGCGAAATCCTTTTCGAAAGGCAGCCCGGACTCCGCGATATTTTTTTCAAAGATTTCCAACCACCCCTCATCGACCCCGCGAAACTCACACTCGAAAACGGTTCGCATCACCGCCTCCCGAACCGCTCTCCGATTAGCCGCTGGCATAAATTCAATTCTTAATTATCAATGTGCAATAAATTTAGATTTGGCTTTTTGGAAAAAGCATTGAAAATTGTGCATTGTAAATTGCACATTGCATCTATGCTTTCACCTTTTGAATTTTTTTCTCATCTTTTTTGGCGAAATCAATCACCACTCTTCCGCGATAGTAACCGCAAATCAAGCAAGCGGTGTGCGGACTGCGTGGCTGCTGACATTTCGGGCAGGCAACCGTTTTGGTAAGGTTATTTAGCCTTTTTAATTCTCCCCGCTTCCATGTGGAGTACCGACGATTCCCGCGAGTAGTAGAAGCGCGACGTTTGGGGACGGGGTGTTTGGCCATTTTTCGTGGAAATTAAAGTTAAACTAGTTTAGCTTTTTTGGCGGCTTTGTAAAGTTCGAATTTCGTGAGAATCAATCCACCGAGGGTGAAAATGAAAATTGTGAGTTTTAGAATTCCACCGAATCCGGGAATCAAACCAATCGCGACGAAAATCACCGCGCCCACTGCGAGCGCGAGCAGCTTTCGAGGATAATTCGTTTCCTTTTTTTGCTTAAAAATCAGCGAACCTATTGTGAACCCCGTGAGCGCGCCGGCAATCAGAAGCGCGAGAATCCACGCCACGATGAGAATCCCGCCGAGCCACACTCCGAGCATCGTGATAAAAAGCAAAATCGCCACGAGCGGCGCAAAAAGCGCCAAAACTCCCGCGAGCAAACTCCACCAAAATTTTTCGCGAATCACGCTCGCAAAAGTCGCGGTGGATTTTCCGAGAATCGCGAGCAAAACCGCACCTGCCACGAAACCGATCAAAAGCGTAAAAAGTTTTCCTGTAAAACCGAACCGTTGTCCCGCTCCCGCAAAGCCGGCAGCAGTTTTTTCGAAATCTTTTCTTTCAACTGAAGAAGCCACTCCTGCCGGAATTTCAATTTCTACATCGGAAAAATAAGTGAGCTTACCCGCGATTTTCGCACCCTCGCTGAAATTAATTTTTTCGCCCACTCGAATCTCCGCATCCCCGCCGACTTCTCCTGCGAAATTAATCTCATCGCCAGCAAGCCGAAGGTCGCCCCCCACGCTGCCGGAGAAATTCAACATCCCACCCGCGATGCTTGCGTCTCCCCCCACTTTCGAATTTTCCGTGAAATTGACCACGCCGCCCGCGAGCACCGCATCCCCGCCGACTGAACCGACGAGGGTAATCACACTGCCGAGTGCGCGCAAATCATCGCCGATCTCGGAAGTAATCGTGAGCGCACTCCCCGCCGCCACGAGATCGTTTGAAACTTTTTTATCAACATTTACAATCGCTCCCGCAAGATAAGCGTCATCCGAAACAGAATCTTTCAACTCGACCAACTCGCCCGCGGAATAAAAATCATTCCCGATTGTGATCGATACCGCCGGTCTTTCGAAACCTTTCGCGAAAACAGAAGCAGGGGAAACAAGCAGAACAGTGGCAAAAAGAAGTTTGATTGCAGTTTTCATTTTTTGGAAGGTTATCAAAACAGTGAAAATTTTAGCAAAATTATCCGCGGCGTGTTATTTTCTTTGCATGAATTTCGAGGAAATGAAATCGCGAATCGCAGAATTGAAGCGCGCGAAAAACGCGATAATTTTGGCGCACAATTATCAGCTGCCGGAAATTTACGATGTGGCTGACTTCACCGGCGACAGTTTCGAGTTGGCAATGCAAGCCCGCGCGACGGATGCGGAAATGATTGTTTTTGCGGGAGTGAAATTTATGGCGGAATCAGCGAAAATTCTGAATCCGAAAAAAAAGGTGTTGCTACCCGATCCTACTGCCGGTTGTCCGCTCGCCGATTTTGCGACAGCGGAAAAATTGCGGGAGCGAAAAAAGAATTCCCAAACGCCGCAGTGGTGGCGTATGTGAATTCGAGCGCAGAGGTAAAAGCGGAAAGCGACGTGTGCTGCACTTCCGCAAACGCGGTGGAAATTTGCCGGAAGCTGTCCGCGCAACAAATTCTTTTCGTGCCGGATCGAAATCTCGGCGAGTGGGTAGCGGAGCAACTGCCGAAAAAAAAGATAATTTTATGGGAGGGACATTGTTATGTGCATTCGAAAATTTCGGCAGAAACAGTCGCGGCAGCGAAAAAATTGCATCCTCATGCTATCGTCCTCGCTCATCCCGAATGTCCGCGAGAAATTCGCGAACTCGCGGATGAAGTCCTCGGAACCGGCGGAATGCTGAAGTTTGTGAAAAATTCGGCAGTAATAGAATTTTTGATCGGAACAGAGAGTGGGATGTTGGAAAGATTGCGACGGATGACCCGCGGCAAAAAATTCTTCGCGCTCGGCGGTGAATGCCTCACGATGAAAAAAATCACGCTCGCAAAAGTTTTGCGCTCGCTGGAAAACGACGAATTCAAAATCGAAGTAGAAGCGGCAATCGCGGAAAAAGCGCGCGCAAGTTTGGAGAGAATGATTAAGTTGACGGAAAAATAAAACTTCACTAAACTCTTCCGGCTATTTATTTTTTAATTTTTTGAATTGCTGACAATCCGCCTCGCTCGCGTGGGAAGAGAAAATCTCCAGAAATTTCGGCTTGTAGCGCAAGAAAAAACTAAAAGCCCAAAATCCGGAAAAGTGGTGGCAATCGTGGGTAGTTACGATCCGATTAATACCGAGAACAAGCTCATTTTCGATGCCGAAAAAATCGAGCAATTCATTAAAAATGGAGCTGAACTGAGCGATACCGTCGCGCGGCTTTTATTGAAAAATGGATTCAAAAAGGAACTCGCTGAGAAATTCGTAAAAAAATACACGAAGCAAAAATCGAAGAACGCCAATACCGAAGAAGCGGTCAAGCCTGTGGAAAAAGTCGCTGTCGATAAACCCAGCGAAAGTGAAACTTCGGCTGAGCCGATGACGAACGAGCATGCTGCCGAAAAACCGAAAGCGGAGGAAGCAGCCCCCGCAGTGGCTGAACCGATAAAAGAAGCGCCCGCTGAAACATCTGAATCCGTGAAAACCGAAACACCATCAGAAGATGAATCCAAAAAAGATTCCTGACTCCACTTTTTACCAACTCGCTCCTTAATTTTTAATCCTATTCCCAATGAGTGATGAAGCAACTACTGCTGCGAGCAGTGATCCCACCACCGGTCATGATAAAGATTTTCTTGAGGCGACGGTAAAAGCCATTGTCGATCACCCCGAGGATGTCATCGTCGAAAGGACGGTGGATGATCTCGGAGTGCTGATCAAACTCCGTGTGAATGAAGCAGACATGAGCAAAATCGTAGGGAAGGAGGGTCGTACTGCGAAAGCTCTTCGCACACTTCTTCGCCTAGTTGGTTCGAAATTTGATCAGCGCGTGAATTTGAAAATCCTCGAACCGGACGGCAGCGAGCGCCGCGCGGAGATTGAAAAAGAAGTACCCGCCGTGACAAAGAAAGTGAATTCGCCTGCCAAACCAGCAGTCGCTAAATCAAATAAAGAAGATCCCAAAAGTAAAGTGAAATCAAAAGAAGGTCTGTCCCCCGAATCCGGAGCGCAAGAGAAAGCCTCGGCGAAGGAGGGCGAAGAAGCAGCCGGCGCTTTTGAAAATGTGATTTAAAGCAGTTAAACTTGAAAAGGATTTTCGGTTTATTTAACTTTACGGAAATGCCTTTCGACTTCATTCCTAACGCGATGGCTCAAAGTGGTGTGAACTACACCGACCTTGAGCAGCTCAATCTCAGCGATGTAGTTTATCTTTTTGCAGCACTGGCAATCCTCGGATCTGGCGCGCTTGCGATTGTTTTTATTTTTTTCGGCGGCTTTTCTTTCATTCTCTCGGGTGGTGACGAATCGAAGGTGAAGCAGGCCATCCACACGATTCGCTACGCCATCATCGGACTGGTAATCTCCCTCCTCTCACTTGTTCTCGTGCCCTTGATCGGAAAACTTTTTGGAGTAAATTTCAATTTCTTCGATTTTGAAACTCTTTCGAACCGCATCAACACACTCTTTGATCAATTCCGCGAAGAAGACTCCACGCCTACCACGCTACAAACTATCCCTTCCTTTCAAGTTGTTCCAGCCGCTTCAAAAGAAACATTGCCCGAAGTTTCGCTCGATGAACTCGTGAAGTAATTTTCCGATCATCGGTGCTAAAATCTCTCGCGTGAAAAAATTAGTGCTTCTCGATGGTCACGCGATTATCCACCGCGCTTTTCATGCCATCCAGCCTCTGAATACTTCGCAAGGCGAACTCGTGAACGCTGTTTTTGGTTTTACTTCAATGCTGCTGAATGTTTTGGAAATTGAACGACCGGATTATCTCGCGATGGCATTTGATCGAAAAGGTAAAACTTTTCGCCATCACGCGGACGAAAATTATAAAGCCACGCGCGCGAAAACCGCGCCCGAATTGATCGGGCAAATTCGGCGAGTTTACGAAATCACGCGCACGTTTTCGATTCCGATTTTTTCAGGGAATGGTTTCGAGGCGGACGACTTGCTCGGTTCGATTTGCGAGCGGGCGAAACACGAAAAAGATTTGAGTATCATCGTGGTGAGCGGAGATCGCGATTTGTTGCAGCTTGTGAATGGAAATGTGAGCGTACACGATTTGAGCGGGGGGTATCGAAAGTCAGTGAATTTCACGCCCGAAAAAGTGGTGGAGAAATACGGCTTTCCGCCGAAATTCATTCCAGATTTCAAGGGACTCGCGGGAGACGCGAGCGACAATTTGAAAGGAGTGGCGGGAGTGGGAGAAAAAACTGCACGGGATTTGATCTGCGAATTCGGCAGCCTCGAGGAAATTTACGAAAACCTCGCGAAGATTCGCGAGAGTGTGCGGATGAAATTAGAAAAAGATCGAAAGAATGCTTTTCTCTCGAAGCGGCTCGCGACAATTCGAAGAGACGCGCAAATCGAGTGGCGAATCGAAGATTGCCGACTGCAGAATTTCGACCGCGAAAAAGTTTTGGATCTTTTCGCAGAATTGGAATTTCATTCGTTGAAAAAAAGATTTGAAAAACTTTTTCCGACAAAAGTAGAAGGTGCGGAAAAAATTGAACAGCTCACTCTTTTTTGAATTCTATCATCACTGAACTTCTTATTTACATGCCCAAATAGTGCATCCGTTTTTATCAACGCCGCTCGCAATGGTATCGTCTATGCCTCCTAAACAAAAATCTGGTCCTGGGTGATTTTGGCACGACACTTGAACTCCCACATCCTCCTCATTTGAGCAAGTCGCAAACTCGCAATCGGGACCAACTCTGCCAACAGTAGAACCATCGGGACAAACTTTGGCGTCTTCCGTGCAAACCACTGCGCCCGTTTTACAATCCTCCGGACAATTGCACCTATTTTCATTATCGTCACAAATACCGTTTCCGCAGGGTCGGCAAATAGAGCCGCAAGTAGCGCACGTGCACGTACTAATACCCTCCTCAAAACAGTTACCGACTTTTTTTAACCCCGGACAACAAGGAATATCTTCTGGGGTGCATGTGTAATTTTCGTCTCTGCAATTTGTCGACTCATTCGGGCAGGCTGCAAATTCGCAATCAAGAGCAACCCTGCCAACCACAGAACCATCGGGACAAACTCTCGCATCCTCTTGGCAACCTACTTCTGTCCCCTGAACTTCTCTGCGAACATCTTTTCTCACACTTCGAGACCTTTCGCTGGCTTTTTCTAATTCTCCTCTCCTCTCTTGCGATTCCTCTTTCACTTCCTCTCGATGGATTTGGATTGCCTCTTCCGCAGCCTCAACTGCTTCTTCATCCCCTGACTCTTTTGCTTCACGCAACATTTCTCTGTCCGCTTTAACTTTTTCGAGCGTTTCCTGTTTTCTAACTGCTGTCTCCTCGCGCTGAATTTTTCGTTCTTCATATTTTTTCAAAGCCTCTGCTTGTGCTTCTTCCGGCAAACTCTCGATTTTTCCGAGAATCTTATCCTCCTGCGCTTGCTGAAACTCTTTATGGTATCCTCCGATTTGCTCTTTAAGATTTTCAACCGCTTCCTCGTCTCCGGACTCTCGCGCTTCCTTCAGCTCCACTTTTGCCTCACTCACATTTTCAATAAATTCATTTCTCTCTGTACGCCGAACTTTTTGCTGTTCTTTTTGTTCTTCGTATTTTTCCAAAGCCTCTGCTTGATCTTCTTCCGGCAAACTTTCAATTTTTCCGAGAATCTTAGCTTCGCGTTCTTCCGCCTTTTCTGCAGTGGCAGAGTTATTAAACTCTTTGATTGCTCCGTGGGCAGCATCAATCGCTTCTTCATCTCCTGACTCCTTTGCTTCGTGAAAAGCTGCCTGTAATACCCGCATCTCCTCACCATTTTTAATCTGATTCTGAATTTTTTCGAGAATTTTGGCTGCCTCTTCTCCGTTAATTTCTCCCGCAGTCAATTTTTCTTCAACTTTTTCCGCGGTTATTTCTAGTCTCCTCACTTTCTTTTCCGCGCGAATCACTGGATTCATCATTTCGCGTAGTTTAATTTTTCGAGATCCGTCAAAAATAAAATTTTCAACATCGGTCTCGATTTCGATATTTACCTCTTTCTCGCCGGAAGCTACAGCCACTTCCGCCTCCGCCACTGCGTCTTCTACTTCTTCCGTACTTTCAGCAGCTTCTTCGGCCGCTTCAGTCAAAATTTCTGTAATTTCTTCATCAGCCTCGAGAATAGCTTCTTCGATGATTTCTGTAGTTCCGACCTGCGTTTCTTGAACTTCTTCGAGCAACTCGACAATCTCCTCCGGATCGCTTGACTCGGTGGCTGCTTCCGCTGCTAATTCCGTGTAAATTTGAATTTCTGCGAGCAACTGCTCCATTTGCTCTTCGGTAGTGGAATCCTCTGCAAATGCAGTCGGGATAAATTTTTCGAGGAAGCTCGTTCCTTCCAGAGTTTCCGGTGAATTTGATTCGAGCAAAAGCTGCAGCTCTATTTGCGCCTCTTTTGCCTTTTCGGTATAAATCTCAACTTTTTCAGCAGGAGTGCCATCTACCGTTTCGATTTCCATTTCCGACTGAATCACAGCCTCGTCTTGAATTTCAATCAGTGGAGCGATTCCTTCCATTTCGACAGGTTCGCTTTTCGGGGAACAAGCGGTCAGCAATGCGAAAGTGAAAATCGCCACCACCGCTTTGAATAATTTGGTTTGCATGGGAAAAGGATTAATTGGGTGAATTTTTTAGTTATTGACTTGACTTTTTTTATTTTAGCAGAAATTGAGAGTGATTGCAATTTTTTGAATAATTTGCATGAAAATAAAAAACCGCTAAAATCGTGCCCCTTTAAAAATTTAAAAAATGAAACAAGAAATCATTCGATTGAAAGT
>JBDRIC010000081.1:0-2119 GCA_043816245.1 Patescibacteria group bacterium | reverse complement strand
GAATTAAAAGGCGTGCGAGCAATCAATCCGGTGAATGGTGAGGAAATCCCGATTTTCGTAGCGGATTACGTTTTGGCAAGTTATGGAACGGGAGCGATCATGGCGGTGCCGGCACATGACGAACGGGATTTCGAGTTTGCGGAAAAGTTTGGAATCGAGATTCGAGAGGTAATCGAGGCACCGAAGGATTCAGCCGAAAAATGCTTCACTGGCGATGGAATTGTCAAAAATTCCGGCGAGTTCAATGGATTGAAAACTTCCGAATTCAAAAAGAAAATCATCGAGTTTCTCGAAAAGAAAAAGGTCGGCAAACAGGCGATTAATTTCAAACTCCGCGATTGGATTTTCAGTCGGCAAAGATATTGGGGTGAGCCGATTCCGATTGTGCATTGTGAAAAATGCGGCGTAGTGCCAGCAGTGGCTGATTTCGCGAAATATTTGCAAAAGAAAAAAGGGGAGGATGTACTGTCGAAGCAAGCTTCGACTGGGGGCAGTACTCAAGTCTGCCGCATCGATTCCCCAAACAAAAAGGAGGGTGGCACAAGGTCGGGTACTATAGTCCCGACAGGGGGCAGTCCTTATGTCTGCCTTGCCAACCCCTCCAATTCGCATAGAATTTTAGCGAGTCTATCCTACAAATGCAAGTCTAAATTTAAACATTCCAAAACTAACAATCGAAAATCTCTAAAAGCTACTTTTGAGAAATTAGGAAAAATTAGATCATTAAATTCAAAAATTTTTGGGAAAGTTGATTTTAACTGGTGGTATTTATGGCAACATTTTCAGAAAAAACGTTTTCAAGAAGCTTTAATTCGCGCAAAATTCGCGCCTGCTGCGGTAGAAATTTTGGAAAATGCTGAATTTGCAGAAGAATCACGAAAAGAGAAAGACTGCTTTTTAGTTCATGGCAAATGTGGTCGCAGAGTTTTTACGGTTGTCGTGGAAAAAGTTAAGAAAAAAATTCGCATAAAAACTTTTTATCAATCAAAAAAGACAACACAGGCTTGGCGCGAGCTGGCTGAAAAATTCTCCCTCCCACTCGAATTGCCCGAAGTGGAAAATTATCAACCGACTGACAGCGGCGAATCCCCGCTCGCGGGAATTGAAAAATGGGTGAACACAACCTGCCCGAAGTGCGGTGGGAAAGCGAAACGCGAGACCGACACGATGCCGAATTGGGCGGGCAGTAGTTGGTATTTCCTCCGCTACATCGATCCGCAGAATTCGGAGGAGTTCGCAAGCGCAGAGAAATTAAAAAAGTGGCTGCCGGTCGATTTGTACAACGGCGGGATGGAACACACCGTCCTCCACCTGCTTTACTCGCGTTTTTGGCATAAATTTCTTTTTGATTTGAAACTCGTGCCGACCGCCGAACCGTACGCAAAACGGATTTCGCACGGAATGATTCTCGGGTCGGATGGGGAAAAGATGAGCAAATCGCGCGGGAATGTCGTGAACCCCGATGAGATCGTCGCGAAATTCGGAGCGGACACGCTGCGGATTTACGAGCTATTCATCGGACCATTCGATCAAGCCGCCGCGTGGAATGAAGGTGGCGTAGAAGGCGTGCATCGTTTTCTCGAAAAGGTTTGGCGGCTGAGTGAAAAGGTCGAGCAAGTTGAAGCGAGTGAAGAATTTAATCGCGTACTCCACAAAACGATTAAAAAAGTTTCGGAAGATTTGGACGCTTTTCATTTCAACACCGCCGTTTCGAGTTTGATGATTTTTGTAAATGAAGCCACCCGGCTTTCGAAATTTCCGCACGCGACCTTCAAGAAATTTCTCACGCTGCTCGCACCCTTCGCCCCGCATCTCGCGGAAGAATTGTGGGAAAAACTGGGCAACAAAAATTCCATCCACCTTGAGTCGTGGTCGACTTTCGATCCGAAACTGGCGAAGGATGAGACGATCAATCTCGTGATTCAAGTAAATGGAAAGTTGCGGGACACAGTCGCGGTCGCGGTAAATATTGAAGAAGCGGAGGCTTTGAAATTAGCGAAAAAGAGTGAGAAAGTGGCGAAGTGGATCGAAGGCAAAGAAATTCGAAAAGAGATTTTTGTGCCGGGGAAGTTGGTGAATTTTGTGATAAACTGAAAGTGTGAATATAGTTACTGTTTCG
>JBDRIC010000080.1:0-2349 GCA_043816245.1 Patescibacteria group bacterium | reverse complement strand
GTTTAGAACGAGTGGGAGTTTGAGTATTTAGTATTTAGGAAAAACCTATCCTTCCCTACACCCTATACCCTACACCCTAGATTATTCCTCTCTCAAATACTTCTCCACAAACTTTTTGCAGTCCGCTAAATTGCTAAGAACTTTCTTATCATCGCCAGCGCCGAGAGCTTTCGGGTCGAGCTTCAGGGTCAGAGCGCCTTCGAATCTGTCGCGGGCAAGACGGGTGAGGAAACTTTCCAGCGGTACGCTACCGTTCCCAAGCAAAATGTGTGTTTGCTCGTGCTTCGCATTCGAAAGGTGGATGTGGCAGATCTTGCTTTTTAGAGTTGAGTAAATCTCGAGTAGGGGTTCGCTGCGGCCGACCGCATTGCTTGTGTCGAAAGCAATGTCATCGAGCTGCTTCAATTCGAAGAGGTCGTTGAAAGCGTATTTCGGCAAAATCCCGAGCATGGTCTTGACTGGAGGATTCACGATCGCGACTTTAATTTTCTTTTTCTTGCGTAGCGCAGGCAGTTCTTCCTTCAGCCACTTTTTGTAATTGAAATCAAAAATATCCGGCGGAGTGAGGGTGATAATTCCCGCCCCGACTTTTTCCGCCAGCTCAATCACGCGTTGAGCCTTGTCTGCGCTCATCTCGACCTGGGTCGAGAGGGCGATGATTGGCAGATTGTGCCGTTCGCTCAATTCATTCAAATACTCTGGATTTTGGGTGTCGAATTCGCCGTGACGAATGACGACTTCAATACCCTCCATTTCCGCTTCTTTCGCTAATTCAAAAGCGCGGTCGAGACCGTATCCCGCGAAACTGTCAGAGGTGATGGCAAGCATTGGTTTTTGGTTTTAGTTTCTAAGTATTTTAGCAGAAATAAAGGTGAAAATCAATTCTTTTCTGGTTCTGCGAAAGTGAGGATTCTTTTCTTCGCGACCCAGCCCCACCGACAATTTATTTCAAATTTATGACGGACGGTTTTGACGAGGAGCAGATCGCCTTTCATTTCGAAGCGGGCGTCGAGATTTTTGCGAAAAATAAATTTCTCACCTTCGATCGTCAAAAACTTTTCTTTCAAATTGACCTCAACTTTGCCGTTTTTAGATCTCAAAATTTTCGGTTGCTCCACCTCCTCTGCTGTTACAAATTTGTCTAGTCGTGGGAGGGTTTCCTTTTGGAGATTGTCGGATTTTCGATAGGGAATGATTTTATCCCGTTCACCGTATTTTTTGACGATGATCGTATCGACGAGCCGTCCTGATTGAATTTTGATTGACTCGACATCGCGAGCAAATTTTAATTTTTCCTCGCCGAGTTGAATTTCTTTTTTGAAATTGTCGATTTGGACTCGACCGTCGCGAGTCTCCGATTTGAATTCGGGCGGAGT
This sequence comes from Patescibacteria group bacterium, assembly GCA_043816245.1. GTDB lineage: Bacteria > Patescibacteriota > Gracilibacteria > JAHISY01 > JAHISY01 > JAHISY01. The sequence continues at coordinate 973 of JBDRIC010000080.1, read as the reverse complement.
CGGCGGTTCCGGTTTTTTGATTCCGAGTTTTTCGTCTAATTTTTCCGTCAATTTTGGCAAATCTAACTGTCCCGTCGTTGCATCAAAAATTAGCGGCAGCTCAATCGGCTCAGTAATTTTTCCTGTCAAAATTAGCTCGATTTTTCCACTCGTTCCGATTCGGAGAGCCTGAATTTCAGGATTTTTTTCACTTGCGGTTTTGAGAAGTTGAAAAATTCGTGGCGTATTTTTTTGCAAATTTTTGGTGAAAAACCTAACTCCTTCTGCGGAAAAATTTTTCCGCAGATATTGCGCGATTTTGGCAGTTTCTACACCCGACAAAATTCCGAGTTGCTGGGAGGTATTTCCCTCGCTGTCGAAAAATTCGAGATTCATCGAGCAATTGAAAAGTGGAATCGTGTTTTGATCTGGATTTTTAAGTTCGAGACTTTCCAATTCGATGATCGTCCGGCCGTCAACTTTCACTGCGAGCTCGACAGAAAGTCCGTCTGTCGGATCGTAATTTTTTTCGATTTCTAAAGTTGGCTTTGGCTCAAAGTCCTCAAAAATTGCCTTAATTTCTCGCTCAAAATATTCGACGGTTGAAGCGAAATTGTCGGCGGCGGTTTCGAGTTCGCGCGGAATTTCGCCGAAAAAATCATGTTGGAGTGGTTTTTGAGATTCAAGTTGTTCGCGTATTTTGTTGATCAATTTTTCTGCTGCGATCATGTTTTCCCACCCGCGAATGTTTTCGATTATTGCGTTGCCCTCTCTCCGACCGAGCGCGACATTCCCCTCCCACCCAGCCGCCGAAATTTTTTGCCGAGCGGTCTCGTGGAGTTCCTCTAAATTTTGCAAATCTTCCTCCGTCCAATCCGCCGGATTTTTGTTGCTCAGCTCGGTGCTGATTTCTCCCAATTTTCCGAGTACACTTTCTGCAGCGCCAATTTTCTCCCACTTTTCCGCAAGATTTTTCTGGAGCTCGACAATATTT
>JBDRIC010000079.1:0-6085 GCA_043816245.1 Patescibacteria group bacterium | reverse complement strand
TTCAGAGGGGGTCATTTTAAATTTTTTATAAATTTTTCTTTCAGCTCATCGCAATCAGAAAAATCAGCGTCTCTGATTTCTTCGTAAACTTCCCGAGTAAAAACATCCGATATTCCGCATCCCATTTGTTCACCGAAATGTTGTCGACTTTCGAAAACGCATGAATCAACTTTTGGACTGTAAAACATCGCTCGCAATTCGAGAGTCGAAAATTTTTCAGTTAAATCTTTTTCGATTGTGTCCCAATACTTAAAACATTCCTTGTTTTTTTCGAGCAAATTACTTTTTTGATTCTGCACACAACCAAAAAGCAAAAACGAAGCGAGAACAATAAAAAAAGTTTTTTTCATAAAACTATTTTAAAACATTTTCCAGCTTTTTTGCAATCACCTCTTGCTTCGACAAAGAAGAGAAAATCAGATGCTTGCATCTTTGCAAAAATTATTTTATCGTGCTAAAATTAAAAGTTAAATTAGCGACGAATATGGTTGATATTAAAAAACCTCCAGAAGCACCTCTTCCTGAATCCGGCACAAAAAATCGGGGGGAAATCGACCGCGTTTTTACAGAAACCCCTGCGCGAAAATTGCGACGATTGATCAAGGAAAAAAGGGGTGTCACGGCGCTGCTGACTTTTTTAATCCAGGCAGATATTAATCAGCTAAAAAAAGAAGATATCCCGGACGAAATTCGATGGGAATTAATTAAAAAATGCGGTGAAAGTGCAAAATCTCTGAATGTCACGCCTGCCGAAATTAGATCTCCGGAAAATTTGTCTAACGAAAAAAAGTTCGCTGTTCGCCAGTTTAAAAAGTACTCAGCTATTTTAAAGTTTTTGCCCAGTGAGAACGCACTTGAGGCTGTCAAATATTCAAGATATTAGAAAGAGCCGCGGTGATTTTGTTCAATTGCTCGCGTGAAATAACCAACGGCGGCAACAAACGAATTGTTTTCGGACCAGTCGGGAGGGTGAGTACTCCTTCTTCTTGAAGTTTCTCCACGATTTCTTTCGCCGGAATTTTGAAATCAATCGCGAGCATCAAGCCGAGTCCGCGGATTTCTTGAATATTCGGCGAGTCGATTTTTTCTAATTCGCCTTTCAAAAACTCTCCGTCCTTCGCTGCTTTTTCACACAAATTCTCTTTTTCGCAAAAATTCAAAACCGCGAGACCCGCAGCGCACGCCGGCAGATTCCCGCCGAAAGTCGAGGCGTGCGAGCCTTGAATTTTTTTGCCGTCGAAAAGATTAGAACGAAAAGCTGTCGCGCCAATCGGGTACCCACCAGCGAGCGATTTCGCGAGACAAACGATATCCGGCTTCGCCCCGAAATTTTCGAGTGCGAGAAATTTCCCTGTCCGACACACGCCTGTTTGAACTTCGTCGAGAATTAGCAGCGTGCCGTTTTTGTCGCAAAGTTTTTGGACGCCGTCGAGAAATTCTTTCGTGGCGATGTGGACTCCGCCCTCGCCTTGAATCACCTCAAGAATCACTGCTGCGACTCCAGAGGAGTCGTCCTGAGTTTGTCGAAGGGCGGAAAACTTTTCTTCCAAGCTTTCGACTTTATTAAAGGCAAAAAAATCAAAGTCCGGCACGAGCGGTTCGAAAGGCTCGCGAAATTCCGGTCGCCAAGTCGCCGAGAGCGCGCCGAAGGTTCGACCGTGAAACGCGCGCTTCGCTGCGAGAATTTTCGTCCGACCGGTCGCCAGCCGCGCAAATTTCAACGCTGCCTCGACGGCTTCTGTACCGGAATTGGAAAGAAAAAATTTGGATTTTTCGAATGGCATTTTTTCGGAAAGTTTCTCAAGAAATTCCTCCCGAACCGCGTGCGGATGCCGTGCCGTCGCGAACGCATAATTCGTCCACGCATTTTTGACCGCCTCTGCTATTTTTTTATTTGAATGACCGACGCTCGAAACTCCGTGCCCGCCGACGCAATCGATGTATTTTTTTCCTGCCGCATCCCAAACAACCGCTCCCTCGCCGCCGACAATTGAGAGGGGGTTGGGAGAATAAACGCCAGCGGAGAGTTCGAATTCGGACATTTGGGAAGGATAATTAAGAATGTAAAGAGCTTTAAATATCGTAAAGATTATCTACTCTAGGACTTGAAAAATAGATAAAAGTATTCTAAACTAAGAGTCCGCTCTTTGAAAGCTTGGTTCTATTCCCTAGTAAAAGGTCGTCCCGACTTGTCGGGATTCTACGAACTAACGACTAACAACTAGGGACTAGGAACTAACATGGGGATGACAGGCTTCGACAGAGAGGTTCTCGTGTTCGAAACCGCAACCACGGGATCGCGTTTTCTCCCGTCATATCCGGAGACGCAAAATTATCTGCCAAAGATAATCTTTTTGCTCGCGTTCATCGCGGGCTCGTGAAAGCTCGCGGAATGCTCGTTCCTCGTGAACTTGCTTTCGCTCCAGTTTTTGCGTAAATCGGCTTGAGCTTCGGCTCGCCGTGGCTGCTTGAAATCTCGCCTGCCAATTTCAAACCAGCCTCTTCCGGCAGGCTCAGCAAACCCCTTGCCCGCGGGGTCTGTGAAAATTTAGGGCAACAAGTTTCGGAACTTTTTGCTCGCTCTTTATTCCAAAATTTGTAAATTCAAAACGAGCTAAGGTTGTAAACGGCTCGCGCACGACTCTTTGGACCCGGGTTCGATTCCCGGCATCTCCACCATTCTTCGCTCGCTGCGGCGAGCTGCACCAGTTTTTTGAAACAATGGTCAACAGCAAAGCACAATACTACAAGTTAAGTCTGTCTGAGCTGAAGTTAACTAATTATAACGACATTGTGTTATATTACACAAAGGTGTAATGTTTCGTTATGTTACCACCCAACCCCTACCGACCAGGAGCAGGTCATCCGCCTCCACACCTTGCAGGAAGAAGCAAGGAAAAGGCTATTTTCGAGAAACTTTTAAATGAGGTAGTTGTTACAAAAAATCTTATAATTACTGGCTTGAGGGGTGTTGGAAAAACTGTTTTGTTGGATAGCCTAAAACCTATCGCGAGCAAGAAACACTGGATTTGGACGAGTACAGACTTGTCTGAGTCTGCAAGCATTAATGAAGAATCATTGGCTCGCAGAATAATAACCGACATAGCACTTGTAACCTCAGAGATACCGATACCTGTAGACAAAAAAATAACGACAGGGTTTGTGCCCGATGAAGAAATTGTGTACCAAAAGCTAGATTATCGATTTCTCTCTAATTACTACAACAACGCACCCGGATTGGTGAGCGACAAGCTAACTTCTCTTTTTGTTTTTGTGTGGGAAATCGTAAAGAATTTAAGTCAGAAAGGAATTATCTTCGCCTATGACGAAGCTCAAACAATGGATGACCATGCCCAATCGGGACAATTTCCTCTCTCTGTCCTGCTGGGAGTGTTCCAGTCAATCCAAAAAAGGGGTATTCCTTTTTTACTAATTTTAACTGGTCTGCCAACACTAGCAGCAAAGCTGGTAGAAACTAGGACTTATTCTGAAAGAATGTTTAATGTTATTACGCTAGACAGTTTAAATAAAGGAGAAAGCCGTGAAGCCATAGTGGTGCCTCTGACGCAAGGTGGAACTTTATTATCTAGTAAAACACCTTTGCTTTTTTCAGAAAAATCAATTGATTCGATTATTGAAACTTCGGGAGGATATCCATATTTTATTCAGTTTATTTGCAAAGAGGCTTATGAGGCTTTGGGCCAAAAAATTATCGAAGGAATAACGCCTAGTGTCCCAATTGAGGCAATCGTACATAAACTGGATGAAGATTTTTTTTCTGGCAGATGGGTAAGAGCTACCGAACGACAACAAGATTTGCTCAGAATAATTGCAAGATTAAACAAGGAGGAAATCACACCGAAAGATATTGCCGATTCTGCTCATAATTCTGGAAAAAAGGTGTTTCGACAGGCGGCTCAAATAATAAAAATGCTCGGTGACCTAACAGAGAGGGGTCTTGTTTACAAAAACAAAAGAGGTGTTTATCGTCTTGCCGTCCCAATGCTAGGCGACTACATAAGAAGAAATTTTTGTGATCAGAAACAGGGCTAATTCAAAACACTAAGTTTGGTCAGACAACTAAAGTCCACCCGAACCTTATGCCATTCTATTTTTATCTCGCTCGCTGCTCTGATAATTCACTTTATTCGGGAAGCTGTGTCGATTTGAAAAATAGAGAAAAAACACACAACGACGGCAAAGGTGCGAAATACACCCGATCGCGACGACCAGTAAGAATTGTTTATTCCGAAAAATTCGCCACTCGCTCGGAGGCGATGAAGCGGGAAGCTGAAGTAAAAAAATGGACGCGAGCCAAAAAAATCAATTTGGTAAAATGTGGTCATCTGCCTAAAAACAAATGAATTATCAGTTTTTTTGTGACAAATATTTAAATTTGAGCCCTTGCGATTCCCCGATCGGACCGCTGCCGGAAAGCTACTTGCCGAAAAATTGGCGGGCATTCGTAATAAAAAAATTCTCGTGCTTGCGCTGCCGCGGGGAGGAGTGGTGGTCGGATTCGAAATCGCGCGGAAGCTGAATGTTCCGCTCGAGGCACTCGTCGCCCGCAAGCTCGGCGCGCCCGGCAACCCCGAATTCGGCTTCGGAGCAATCGCGCGGGAAAACACGGTTTTTCTTGACGGACAAACTGTGAAGCTATTGGGATTGGCAAAAGAACAAATCGCTGAAATTGTCGCGCAAGAAAATTTGGAATTGAAGCGGCGGGAAAAAATTTATCGCGGCGGACGCAAGTTTCCCGCACTCGCGGGGAAGACAGTGATTCTCGTCGATGACGGGATTGCTACCGGCGTGACCGTGAAGGCAGCTTTGCGATTCATTCGCAAACAAAATCCCGCGAGGATTATTCTCGCGGTTCCGGTACTGGCTGCGGAAAGCCTCGAAATCTTCGAGTCGGAGGTGGATGAAATCATTTACCTACAAGTTCCCGCTCACCTCGGAGCGGTAGGCGCGTGGTACGAGAGTTTCCCGCAAAATACCGACGCGGAAATTATCGAGCTACTTGCCAAAAGCAGATTGCTGACTCAGCCCCAGTAGCCACGTGGAAAACTGCCTCAGATCTTGCCATGCGTTCGTTTGGAAAAAAACCATAAAGACGGCAATGAAGAGCCCAAGAGCAACGACAAAAATTTTTTCGCGCATCCAAAAAATTAAAGGAGGGCGGAAAGAGAATATTTTAATTCTAATTTGTTTCGCGGAGCCTTACAAAATCATTTTTCTCCCGATATTACGAACAGCTGTCGCGGGTTTGGCGATGGATTTTTCTAGAGTTTCCTAAACAAACTTTCGGCTGCAAAGGTTAAGCTCTCCCGCCCCGCCGTTTTTCAGCAAACCCAATTTTTTCCCCTTCGATGCGAATCGCTTTTCCGCCGGTGATTGCAGTAGAAACTTTTTTGCGAGCAGTCGAAAGTATCCGCTGAAAAGTCGACTGCGAAACTTTCATTTTTTCTGCAGCAGCCGTCTGGTCGAGATTCTCAACGTCTTTCAAGCGCAGCGCTTCGACTTCGTCTCGCGCGAGCGAGATTTCTTTGAGCGCGCGGAGCGGTACGCCTGCCGGCTTAAAAAAAGTTGCAGAGAACCTGCCACGCACGCGGCGAAATTTGCGAGGGCGAGGCATCAATTATTTTTGCGCAGAGTCTTGTCCTGCTCCGCGACCGGTGCCGCGCTGACCGCGAGGACACGGAATCGCGCCATCGCATTTTCCGAGTTTGCGTCCAGTGAGAGGACCTTTGCTCTCCGGACCTTTGCCATCAAGATTTGGCATAGTAAAAGGGGTTAGAAAATATGTTTTGAATTTATACCCATTTCAACCTAAAAGCAAATCGGGGCTGGATGTTGGAAATTGGAGGGAGGGTGGAAGCTTACTAACTGTCGTCGGCTAAAATTCAAATCCCGCTTGCTCTTGTCCGAATCTTGATTTTCAAGATCAAGAGATTGCCATGATTCTTTTTTCACGCGCATTCTAAATTTTTTGAATCTGTTTTTTCTTTCACGCAATCAAGAAAATCCTTTCATCAAGCGAATCAGGATTCAAACGATTTAAAAGCGGGAGCAGAGACGGAGATTT
>JBDRIC010000078.1:0-10167 GCA_043816245.1 Patescibacteria group bacterium | reverse complement strand
AAGGATACTTGGACAGCGTGGAAGAGCTGCGCGAGAATGTGCGCGAGCAAATTGAAGAACTCGGCATTGAATTTGATGAAAAAGATGAAAAAGTTGCGAAAGAATTTATCGCGCTCGAACAAATGATTTGGCGGAGAGTGGAAAGCCTTTTGGATGAAAATAATTACACGGAAATATTAAAAACAATCGAAAGCGATAAAAAACGCGCGAAAGATTGCTACGCTAGATTGGGGGGAATTTTTCGCGATGAAAAGAAAAAAGATTTCTTGAAATTTTTGGAAAAGAAAGAAATTCCCGCGAAAGTAAAAATGGACATCAATTCACTGCTGGTTTTTTCCAATCAATACGAACACGGAAAAGAATGGAATGAAAACACGATGATGGTCGGAATCGTGCAAACAGGAAAATTGCGCGATTTGGAATTGGTTTTGATTGCGGTGGAAAAATTGTACGAGAAAGGAAAATGGGACGGCACCGAACCTCAAAAACGCGAAGACCTCGAAAAGAGTCTCGCGAATTATGAAAAGCGGCTCGAAAAAATAAATGCGGACGTGGAGATCAGTTCGAAGCGGAAAGAATTTGAAACACTTTTAGAAATCAATTCCAATTTAAGTTGGAGCGATTTGGTCGCGCGACAGAGAGCGGATTTTACGCAATTGAAAAAATTACTCGCGGAAGATGACAGCAAGCCAAACCTTCGCTTGGTTCGCGCTTTTTTGGATGGAAACGAAAAGGAACTAGAACTATTCGAAGAAACCCTCGCGGGTGTCGAAAAAATCCCAGAAAGTGAAAAAATCGGATCTAAAACTGCTGAAACTGTTTCGCCAACCGAAAAGAAGGCAGAAGCGGGAGCAAAAGGCGGAGGAATAATTCACGAAGCTCACGATAATCACGGTCCGACCGCTTTCGATAAAATTGGTAAAAATCTGCAACAGTTCTTCACCGCGAACGGAAAAATAACATGGTACAGCTTGAACGACATCGGCGGGGCTTTTAAACTGATAAAAGAATCGTGGGAAAAGCACACTCACTCAAAGAGTGAAGATAAACGCGGTCCGCTCGCAGAAGGAATGATGTTTTGGCGACCGGAAATTTCAAGGAGAGTGGAGCTGCAAGATCGTTTGAATGAAAAAAGCCGCGCGAGCGAGTTGCGCGATTACTACAAAAACAAAAAACACAAAGAGCTTCTCCTAGAGCTTAGTTGGTCGGCGCCGAAAGATCGGCGGAGAGTTATCCTCGAAGTGCTCGCCGATCGCGGAAATTTGAGAATGAGCGACAAAGAGTTGATCGGCATAATTTGCCGCGGCAAATTTGGGGAGAAAGATTGGGAAAAAGCCGACAACATAGCCGATTACACGCGGATGCGCGAGGCTTTCAAAGAAAAAATCGACGCACCGCACTCCGGCTTCATCGGCGAAATCGGCTACGCGGACGAATTATTCACCAAACAAGGAGCGGGAAGCGAAACTGCCTCTGCTTCCGGAAAAAAACTTTCCGGCAGCAGCGAAACCGTTTCCATCGATGCTGAGCTTGGTATTTTTGATTTGCAGCGGAAAAAAACTTATCACGGAGGATCGGAAGGCGAAGCGGAACTCGTCGGAATGCTTGAAACGATGGTCGGACGTGCAAACGGGTTTTCAAACAGCGGTTCTTTTAGTGAAATAAAAATTAAAACTGAAAAGGGCGAAGCGGAAGTGAAGGCAAATTCAGATCAGGGATTGGTTGGCTTGATGATAGTCGATGCCTATTTGCGAGGAAATATGAGCCGAGACCAGCTCGGCGAGATTGGGAAAAAACACGAATCAGGATTCAATCCATATTCGAGCACGAGTGATGTGATTGCGAACCACAACGCAACTACAATCGAGAGTAAAAAGATTTCATGGTTTGAAAAATGGGGATGGGTCAAAGAAACGAAAGGCGGGAGAGGATACATCACCGAGCTTGGCAAGTCTGAAATTATTAACTTTTTCAACACGCGCAACGCGCGCGCAGAGATCAAAAAAGCGGATGGGGGCATCGAAAAGAAAACGATCCACATCGCGATTGACAGTGATACTTACAAAGCTCATTCCGGTCGCCACAAAACAATCAACGAGGCGCGCAAGCAAACAATCACTGTCGGAGATAAATTGATGAGTTACTTAGTAAAAAAATCATCAATCGGACTTTTTGAATCCGCAACAAAACTTGACGAACACGCGGGCTATGCAATCCTCACCGAGATGCGGGATATCACCTCGCTCATCAAATCAGGCGTAGAGGATTTCGCTGACGGAGCGGAAATGACGGATAAAAACGAGCGATGGTACGAAAAATTTACAGGAAAAGAACTTGAATTGAAAAATGGCGAATGGGTAAACGACGATGGAATCGTAATCCCTGAGGAAAAACGAGTGGGTTTCGGAAAAGAAAGAATGAAACGCGGGCGAGATATTTTAGTAAAAATGCTGCACAATCTCTGGCAGTACCGTGAGGATCGCGAGGTGACGAAAATTCACGCGCAGTATAATTTTTACGAGCGCAACGAAAAAACCGGCTTAGCTGAAGGAAAAATACATAAATGTAATTTAAAAGATTTCATCGAAAAAAGTTTGGGGAAGTGGAACGACAGACCGGAATATCGCGAAATTATGCAAGAAATCAAACTGCTGTACGATGAAAACCAAGTGCTTACGAGCGATGAAGCAGTGGAGGCTTATCGTCTTCGTATTCCCGGCGGAATCAAAGACCGCGCCGATTTCGAGAAAAATCGACGTAAGCAAAAAAAATGAAACCGCTTAACCCCCCGCGTACTCCCGTACCCGCTCCTCCAGCCGATCAATTTTATCTGAGACCAAACTGCGCGTGGCGCTCGGAACAATCGGTTCGAGCTTTTCGAGCACGGGGAGAAAAATCGGCTGATCCTGCAGTCCCGCGAGCAACTCGCTTACTGATTTTTCGGAATCGCGACCGGAAAGGTTTTTGGCGATTTCTACCGTTAAATTTTCAGCTAATTTTTTCACAAGCGGTTTAATTTCGGCGTGAGCCAATTCACCCGCGAGCAGAGCCGCGAATAAATTTCGCAATCGACCAGTCGGAACGTATCTTTCTCTCGCGAGAATTTCGAATGCTGGTATCCCGCGCAATTTTTGCGGAGCCACGAGATAGTAATTCAGAATCTCGCTCGTCGCGGAAATTTGATCTAAATTTTTGAGGGCGAGTTCGCGCGTCGGTCCATCGAGATAATTTTTACGAATAAAAATTCCGAGAGCCTCAACCTCGCCACCTTCCACTTTTGAAATGCCGCTTTCGAGCAACATCGAATCGAGACTGTCTTTGACTGATGCGCGGATTTTTCGAGCAATGGAATCATCTCCATTTTGCGAAGCAATCAACGCGTCGAAAGAGCGGATTTTGGCAAATTCAAGATCTGTTTGTAGTTCTTTGAGCAGCGGTAATTCGACTGCTTTTTCATCTTTGTCTTCAGCTTCCGCAAATAAAATTTCCTCCTCCTCAAACACCACCGACTCTCCCGCCACGAGCGCGACAGCTTCTGAATTTTTCGAAGATTTTACAGCAACGACATCCTCCGAAGTTTGAATTTTCGTGCTGCCGGTAGCTGAATTTACCGACACGGAAAATTTTGCGTTTTGCGCTTCGACGCTGCCAGTCGACGTTTCCACTTCAAAAGAGGAATTTTCTTTCGCGACTTCCGCGTCGAGTGAACCGGAAAGCAGCGCTACTGTCACCCCGCTATTTTCGCGAGAGATAAAATCAGGATCAAACGCCGTAATGGAAACTTCGGTTTCCGCTGTGAGAAAAAGTTTACTCGCATCGTAAAAAGCCAGCTCCGCTGTGGAATCTATTCCCACACGAATCGTGTCGCCGAGCCGAATCGTGGCTGATTTTTCTACTTCTGTGAAAAAAGCGGATTTAGCTTCACGAATTTTGACCACCCCTGATTCGACGGAAAGCTGCGCAACTGCGGTACGGGTTTGAGAAATAAAAGAAGTGAGCGCGATTCCGCCGACAACAATAACAAGCATCGCGAAGGCAGTGGTTTGCCGGAGAATTCCAAAAAAGCTCGGGAAACGGTAACTTTCGAAATTTTCGCGGATTTTTTTTCTACACGAAATTTGAGGTAAAACTTTCGGAAGATTAAGAAAAGCCTCCGCAATTGCAGCAAGGAAGTCCAATACTCCCGTAGAGTTTTTAATTTGTTTTCCAGCAATTTTTCGATCAAGAATGTCCGCATTTTTAACCTCCTCGCGCTCTGCGAGAATATGATTAAGAATCCGTTTTTTTACGTTTTTTTGCGTGGCTGAATCGAGCTCCGGCAGCGCGGAAAAACGTTGCGAAAGAAAACGCTCGAAACGCGAGCTTTTCGATTTTTTTTTTAATCTCGAGTTTGTCGAGAGACGGAAATTTACGCAGAAAATTAAGCATTCTCCACTATTTTAAACGAAAAATCGCGAGTTTTGTTACGGTTATGCCTGTTGTCCCCCGAAGCCTTGACTAATAGGACTTGTCGAAAGGCGTTTTTCTTTCCGGTCGAGTAAAGTTTTGAGCTGGTTGAGCGCGCGAAATTGAATCACCCGCACCGCCCCCACCGATTTTTCGATAATTTTTGCGATCTCCTCGTTTTCAAATCCGTTTACAAATTTGAGAATCACCACCTGCTGCTGCAATTCCGGCAGTTTTCGAAGCACGAGGGTCAACTTCGCTTGCTCGAATTTATTTTCTAAGTTTTGGACCGGATCCATTCCCGCTTTTTCGAGCGGAATATTTTCAGTAAGTTCTACGACTTCATTTTTCGAATTCGCGCGGTAGTGGTCGACGACAGCATTATGGGCGATGCGGAAAATCCAGCTGTTGAAGCTGTTGCCCTTTTGTTTAGAATAACTTTTACGCTTTTCCCACGCGCGCAGAAAAACCGTTTCGGTGAGATCTTCGGCTTCACTTTTCGAAACGCGATAATAAATGTAGCGGTAAATCGTCACGACGAATTTATCGTAAATTTCGCCAAAAGCATCCGCGTCGCCTTTTTTCGCCGCGCAGACGAGAGATTCAATTTCTCGAAGTTCTTTTTTGGTGAGAGCCACTTCGGAGATTAGTTTAGAGAAAAGTCGCAGAGGAATGCAAAAGCTGTCATTGCATCCACGGATCAACGCCAATTTTCCAAGGAGGCAATCCTGTCACCCCTACTAAAATAAACAAAGCCACCCAGTACAAGACAAAAAGTGTTGCAGAAATAATAAGCAGCCATGCAATAACTTTTCTAATTTTAGTTTGGCGAGGTGTGAGTGATTCAGCAGGAATCATAATAAATAAATTTTATAAAGAATATTTTTCATTAACCCAAGAATGAAAAACTTTGCTCCGCCTACTATCTACTAAATCCTCTGGAGTCACCCAAAAACCAGAACTAAAGCGGGTGGATAGCAGCACACCATTTTTATCTTTCCACGAATAGTCCTCGAGATACATATCCGTTATCGTCATTGAATAGCTTTTAAAAATCAGAAGAGAACAATACCACTCATTTTCGTCCCATTTTGTCGCCAGTTTTTCAAAAGGTTCGCCGATTTGCTTGCGGGCGTACTCAATCGCTCTTTTGCGAGCCTCCTCTTCTGTAATTTTCTTTTTTAAAATTCGCGGCTTCAACCAGTGATCCTTTTCGCGGATTGGATCAGGAAAAATCGGCTGAATCCATTTTACTTTTATGAGGTTGCCTCCTATCCAATTGCTTCCGTTAATTTCTTTCCCATCAAGTTTTTTTATTATTCTCGGTTTTTGAAATTCATATTCTACCACTCCTTCTTTTACTTCTTTCCCTTTCTCGTCTTTCCCGAGGGGAATCCCGCTTGCTTCAATTATTGTGAGCGGATCGAGATTTGTAACCATCGCAGCATGATGCCAATCATCCCAAATCAAAGCCCATTCGGATTTTGTATATCTCGCTACAATGAAATCCCCCACTTTCACCCCTGCGGGAATATCAGGGGTAGCGCTGATTGTTTTCGTGATTTGTGGTTTAAACACGGACATAATAAATGCAATTAAATATTACAATCTAATACATCAAATTCAAAATATAGAGAGAAAAGTAACTCAAGATAAATAGACTACCTTCGCAATCATGCTTCTCAAATACTCCCCCATCCCGAACCCCACCAGCGCCACGAGATCATCCGGTGAAAAGTTAATTTCCCTATTTTTGAGAAGCTGATGAAAAAGATGAAAAATTGTAGCCGAGCTGATGTTGCCGGCTTCCATGTGAATCGGAGTGCGAATGCCGGTTTCGTATTCGATGAATTTCAAAATTCTGGCGTTAGCTTGATGTGCCAAAATTAGTTTCAATGTTTTTAAATCGAGCTTCAAATGTTCCGCCAAAATAGCAACTGCTTCCGGCATCAGCTTCGTGGCTCTTTTGAATGTTTCTCTCCCGTTCATAAAAAGTTTCCCTCTTTTCTTCTGTTTTCTTAGATTATCGTTCTCGACATCTTCGGAGGAAATGTGAAGACTGCCCAAAGCCTCTTCAGTCTGGTCTAGACGACAGTAACTGCCGAGCGGTCGGAGCGAGATGCCCGAAATGGAATTGCGACTGACAAACATCGCGACAGCGGCATCGCCAAAAAGAGGAGCCGTGCCGAGATCGGCGCGATTGATCGCATCGCTAAAAAATTTCTCGGCAGTAAGGACGACCGCACCAGAAAGTTCGGGATTGTTCCGCAACATCAGAATTGCTTTTTCGATTCCTCCCACTCCCGCGGCACAGGCGTTGTTTAAAACTTCACTCACTGCCAAACGACAATCAGCAGTGATCTCTCGGGCAATCTTCTCCAACTCAGGATAATCGGTAAAAAGAGGGTATTCTCCGTTTTTTACAGAAACAACCGAAGTGCTTGCCATCACTAAACCGGTATTTTTCGGATTAGTTGGAATGTCTGCTTTATCTAGATTTTGGAAAAGGTCGGCAACCGCACTTCGCCCCATCACCCGCAAAGTTTCCTCCGGCGAAGCAACCAAACGTTGAGTGATGCCGCTCACTCCTTCAATCCACGCGGCAACATCAGGATAATCATTCTCGGGCTTTTTTAATTTGACATGCTTTTCTACAAACCACTCCGGCACGCCCATCTTGCGAAGCTCAGCGGGGGTCTTGTCGAAATATTCGTTTGGCACGACGAGTCCTTTCGTCGCACCCGGCACTTCAGAAATGCCCGGCAGATGCACACCCACCTGCAATGGAATGTATGGAGGAGCATCGAATTTGGAAAAGTGTTCGAACGACACAAAATTTGAAATTGATTTACTCGCGGTCGTTTCCGCGTTTCGCGCCACGAGCGAAATTTTTTGAAACTGCCGAAAGATTAAATGATCAGCTAAATGTTAGCCAATTTTAAAAATAAACTCGAAACTGCTAGGCTAGGCTGCCTACAGTATGTTAAGAAAACTCTTCCTCGCCACCGGAAACCCCTCGAAGGCACGGGAAATCGCAGAGGCTTTGAATAGTTTAGATTTGGAGATTATTTCAATCGCGGATTTGCCGACCGCGCCGGATCGAAGCGAGCCGCCGGAAGATGGCGAAACTTTCGAGGAAAATGCGCGAATCAAAGCTGAGTTTTGGCAGCAAGAAACGGGGCTGCCCACGCTCGCGGATGATTCTGGAATTCTCGTGGAGGCGCTGCCGGGTGAGCTCGGTGTGCGAACGGTGCGGTTCGGAGCGGGCGCGGAAGCGAGTGACGCGGAGTGGCTGAAATTTTTTTTGGAGAGAATGGAGGAAGCGAAAACCCGACGGGCAAAATTTATTTCGGTTTTGGCTTTCGCAGAAATCGGCAAACCAACCGAATTTTTTCGGGGCGAGGTTGAAGGACAAATTTTGAAAAAAGCCGCAGTGCCGATTTTACCGAGAATTCCCCTCTCGTCGGTGTTCCTCGCCGACGGCGCGAGCGAAGTTTTCGCAGCAATGTCAGCAGCGGAAAAAGCGAAATTCAGCCACCGCGGAAGAGCGGTGGAAAAATTGAAGGAATTTTTAAAAAGGATTTTTATTTTTACTAAAATTTGTGAAAAAATGACAGGCTAATTTTTTAGCAAAATGGATTCCGAGAAGCTTTTTACGACCCCGCCACCGAAGTTCAACTTGCGAGATAAAATTGAGCAATTGCCAATCGCACGCCGATTTTTTGAGCAACTGGGAGAAAAAATCCCACCGAACCTACAAACTCTTGCGCGAATTCCGCTGGCTCCAGCGGTTATCGGCGCGCACGCGATTGCGCCAGAATTGGGGGCAGTGGCTTTTGCCGCACTGGCAATTTTGGACTGGCCGGATGGTGCCTCAGCTCGCGCCATCCGACAAGAATCAGCAGTCGGCGCAAAGTTGGATCCGCTCGTCGACAAAATTGTGAATGGAGTAATTTTTGCGTATCTGCTTTACTTCATCGACGATCCGATTTTTCGCGCGTCAATTTTCGCGAATATCGCAATCGACGGTTATTCAACTTTTAGTGGTGGACGAATTTTGACTCGAACAGAAATTAAAAATTTATTTTCGAAAAAAAAATTGTCAGAAAAAAAATCATTCGCCGGAGATTCCCGAGCCAATTATTTTGGCAAAATTAAATTTGCGCTGCAATCATTCGCCGCCGTCGCCGCGCTAGCTGGCGGACAAAATGAATTGCTGCGCGATATTTGTTCGGGAATATTTTTTACTGCCGCTGCGAGTGGAATCGCCGGAATTCAAAAAAGAAAAAAACAGTTATCATCTTCGATAAACTTGTCCGAGCTAACAAAATTCCCTCTGAACGACGACGAAGTCGATATAATCGAGACACCAGCGAAATTTCGCGAAGATATTTTACGACAAATTCAAAACGCACAAAAGCGAATTTATATTTCGACGCTTTACATCGAGAATGACACTAGCGGACAAAAAATTTTGGCGGCGCTGCGACAAGCGAAAAATAAAAATCCAAACTTGGAAATAAAAGTTTTTGTCGATTTTCACCGCAACCAGCGTGCTCGAATTGGCGCGACGAGTAAAAAAACTGCCGCCGACGCTTTTCAGGCAATCAACCATGTTGACCCCCAAATCGAGATCATTGGAATTCCAGTGGCTGTAAATGAAACCAGCGGAGTGCTGCACACAAAAGGAATTGTGGTCGACGACACGCTGACTTTTTCAGGCGCGAGTTTCAACGATGTTTATCTCGGCACGGAAAAATATCGTTTGGATCGCTACTGGAAATTTGAAAATAAAAATTTGGCGGATTCGTTCGTGCGTTATTTCGAAGAAATTTTTGGACAGTCGTCGGCTGGTCGAGATTTGACACACGGCAAAGTAAAAGTCGATGCGCAATTAAAACAAAAAATCCGCGAGCTGCGAGCGATGCTCCAAAAAACAAATTTTAGCGGCAGCGTGGCAAAAATTAAAGACTCTCAAACTTACGCTATACCAATTGCCGGATTCAAAAAAGACAACCCACTTAACCAAATCATTGTCAATTTGATTCGCGCGGCAGAAAAAAATGTGACAATTTACACCCCGTATTTCAATATTTCTGCCGAAGTGCGCTCGACTATTGCTGCCGCTCTCGCGACCGAAATAGAAATTGACATCGTCGTCGGCGATAAAACTGCCAACGATTTTTGGCGCAGTCCAGCTGAAATCAAAAAAACTCCCGAACGAGAATTGAATCGAAAAGAGAAACTGCAGCTTTTTCTTTTTGACGGATTGCCGTTTCATTACGAGCAGAATTTGCAAAAGTTTGCGGAGGAATTCCGCGAAGAAATGCGAACGGGATTACTGAATATTTACCTTTGGCAGAACGGCGAAAATACTTTCCACCCGAAAGGAGCTGTGGTGGACGATGGTGTCGCCACTCTCATCACTGGACACAACATCAACCGGCGCGGCGACCGCAAAGATCTGGAGAACGGCATCTTGGTGATGAACGCTCGTAAAAAAATGCAACTAAAAGTACTTGCCGAAAAAGAAAATATTTTGCGGCACACTAAAAAATTGGGCATTCCCGACGACTTGCCGTCCCGAAGCGAATATCCTTTCCGTGCCCGAATGGCGTGCCGAGTCATTGCTATCGGTAAAAATAAATCATGAAAAATCTCGACAGTGTTAAAATTCTCAAAATGACTGCCGAAGAAAAAGCTACCGCTCTCGAGGAGATT